>DRBY01000116.1 GCA_011042755.1 Thermoproteota archaeon
CGAGCTTGGTTACGCTGGCCTCGTGGAGGAGAGGAAGATCGGCGAGGACAGGATGGTCTTCGTGGAGGACTGCAAGAACCCCAAGGCTGTGACGGTCCTGCTTAGGGCTGGCGCCGACACCATACTCGACGAGGCTGAGAGAGGGCTGAAGGACGCCTTAAACGTCGTTAGGAATGTGGTCGAGGATGGCAAGGTGTGCTATGGAGGAGGAGCTGTTCAGGTCGAGCTTGCAAGGAGGCTGAGGGATTACGCCGAGAGAGTTGGAGGCAAGGAGCAGCTCGCAATGGAGGCTTACGCTACCGCGCTTGAGTCGATCCCTAGGATACTCGCGGAGAACGCCGGTATGGACTCAATAGACATACTGGTGAAGCTCAGGAAGGCCCACGCTGAGGGCAAGATCTCTTACGGCGTCGACCCGGTTGGGGGAGACATTGCAGACATGGCAGAGCTGGGCGTCTACGACACCTACAGGGGCGTCAAGAACGCCATATCTTCCGCCACTGAGACTGCGATCTTGATCATAAAGACCGACGACATAATAGCCGCAAAGCCTTACGAGAAGGAGAAGGAAAAGAAGAAGGAAGAGGAGAAGGAAGAGGGCGGAGAGAGTAAGTTCGAGTTCTAAAAAACACCCTCTCTTTTTCTACATGAACTCTAAGTCCTCCTCCCTTCTGTTTTTTGGCTTTTCGACGTCGGTTGACTGCTCTACTGATCTGTTCTCAACCCACCGCTTCAGAATCAGTGCCAGAGCTGGAGCGTAGAAGGAGTAGAGATACGGGTGTACCGGACCTGACTCCACCCACACTAGAGACGCGCTCAGCAAGATTGGGTACAGGACCTCAGCCGCAGGGTCTCCCATCCTGGCGAGAGAGAACACCTTGCCGGTTACGACGCCGATGGCCAGCGGGACTAACACGACGCCAGGGAGTCCAAAGTCTATCCAGATAGGTCCAACGAGCGAGGTTGTGTAGGCTACTGGGAGTCCGACAACCGCCTCTCCAGTTAGCGCGCCTACTAGAGGTCTCGGGATCCCTAGGAGAGTCAGTATGGGATTCACGAATAAGAGGACTCCGTAGGTCATCCCCCAGGGAGGATATGCTTGGAGGATCGTCGTCAGCGAGTATAGCGTGAATCCAGCCCTGCTCACCAATACGTAGTAGGGGTCCCCGCTGAGGCCAGCTCTGGCCATGAGCAGAACTTTCTGCATGACGAAGATGGCCAGGCCGGGGAGTCCAAAGTAGGCGATAATCTGTCTGCCTCTCACCAAGCCAGCCATCCACATAGAGGTGACTAACGTCCCGACAGCGACGAACACGTCGAGACGGAACCCTGAAGGTATCGTTAACGCCAGAGTTAGAGCCATGAGCCCAGCTAATGCAGTTAGGCAACTAGTTCGGCTTAGACCACCTCGTTTAACCTTCAGGCCCATCCAGGTAACCAGCGAAGAGAGCCCCAGCAGGTAAGCATCGTAGCTAATCATCCAGAACCCGTCGTGTCTGCGGAGCTCTGGGTAGAGCAGGGGAATAGCGCCTATCCTCATGTAGTTGACTGCCAGACCAAGCGCACCAGCGATTATCAGCGGAAGGGCAAAGTGCAGGAGTTCTTCTTGAGCGCTGGGTTCAATTTCGCCGTGTTTACACCTCAATCCAGTCAAGGCCGCTCCCACAGCGTATGCCAAGATGGCCGCGCTCCACAAGAGTATGGCCGCGAGCCAGACGTTCAGGTCAAGCACCGGCAGAGGGCTTATGAGAGCCAGAGACAAGTAGACGATGTACACGGCTGGCACGGCAATCATAGGTGATAGAGCACCCGCCGTTGCGATTATGGGCCTCAAGGGAGACAGAAAGATGCTGTGAGCCACTCCTGATGCTAGGAAATCTGCCACTCTGTCAACAATCTCGAAAAGTCTCGCCGCCGGCCTAGGGATCTCCCATCTGCTGAGCGCTTCCACTGAAGTAAGTCCCTCTAAAATGCTCCTGATGATCTCCGACAGCTTCTTTCCAACCGCTATCTCGAGTTTGAGCAGGATTTTGAAGATGCTCCATGCGACGCTCATCTCAGATCACCCACACTCAATCCTTGAACTCTGTGGTGAACTTCACGTATCTCACTCCTGAGATCGACGTCAGCTCCTTGTAGATCGTTGCCTTAGACGATTCGTCTGGGGGCGCTGAGAAGACTACCTTCAGCTGAATGTCGTAGGCGAGCATCTCGAGGGAATCGCTGGGCATCCACTGCCCGAGTAGGGCGTTCAGCTCATCTAGGTCTCTCCAATTCATATTCTCGATAAGCAGGTAGAAGGGGGCCACGGTCGAGCCTACGAACATGAATAGGCCGGAGCACTTAGCATTCACCAGTTCCTCCAGCCAGTAGATAGGAACCTCGTTGGAAGAGATAGCCTCTGAAAGGCCCTTCCCGTGGAGCTTGAATGTGACATACAATTCGTACGGAATGCCAGCCTCGTCAAGGGCCTGAGATATTTCCCCCACCTTCTGGATGATCTGAGCAAGCCCTTTGGTCCAGATGGGATCTAGGGAAATGAGGGCCCTATCCACGTCTCTGTCGACTTTCAAAGAGAGCCTCAGCGGATCCACCTCCTGAGGCAGAGGGTCTCGTATCTTCTGATCAGACGAGTAGACTATGAAGACATCTCTACCAGTGCTGAAGAAGAGCGATGCCCTAGCGGAGTCTAGAACGAATCCCGGCGACTCGATTATCGTCCCATTCACATGTACGCCTAAGATAGACCCGCTGAGTGAGTAACCCCTCGCGCGGTAGAAGTTGGCTATGTAGGCTGCGGACTGGCAGCTCCGCACGTCCCCACTGTAGTATGAGTGGGCGTTGATTCTCGCTCCCACAAAGGCGCACGCGCCTACTAGAATGCACAGATCGAGCACAACCCCCGCAACACGCACAACTCGCGGGTTCAATTCTAATCACCTACCCCTCTCGGTGTATTACCCAACGCTCAGCGCCTCTGGCCACGAACTGACTGACGACGCCTGCAGCCTCCTCGCTCGACAGACCCTCAAATAACAGAGTTAGCTCGTACGGTCCTACTAGAATTCTCTTGTAGGGCACGCCCTCCCTATCTAGCGTGACGGTCAGCCTCTCTAGGAGGGCCAGAGCCGAATCGAGGTCCATGAACCTGACTTTGACGATAGCCTCATAGCCCACGGTCTTGACCTCGGTTATTCCGTCGAACGAAGCGGCCAGATCTGCGATTAAGCTGGCTGGAATCGTTACATTGGCGTCATAGAGCCAGACACCAAAAGAGGCGGATATGAAGCACCCCTTGAGCCTTGGAATTGAGGAGGACCTACACACTTCTCCTAGCGACTCCAACTCCTCCAGCGTACTGTAAGGAAATGAGAAGTCAATTCTCCCGACCGAACTGGCCTTGCTGAGTTTAATGAGGACCCTCTTTGGTACCCCATCGACGTAGGCCTCATCGAATTCGTCTGAGAGAACCAGCACACCCTTCTCATCATCAAACAAGACCAGTCGCTTGCTATCGGCGTAGAGAACCTTCCCACTGGCTCTAAACGCGCCGCCAGCGTGCCACGCTCCCTCCACCTCGACCCGAATCGAGTAGCCTCTTCTGGCCGCGCTGTAATACGTGGCAGCTATACCCACCATGTTAGCTCCCCTTATGTCGAAGTACCTCTCTCTCGGCATCGCAGAGGTCAAGATCACTCCTATCAGGGCGAGGGCTATCAGCGCGTCAACGGCAATGCCAGCAGGATTGAAGCCCACACTTTTGGCCCGCAAGCTCAGTACCACCCCGGAACTCGGGACGGTATGAGGCGGTATGCTTATTTAACCGAAGGTAATTCAGGAGTGGAGGAGGTCGTGAGACAGTGCCTTACTACTACCACGGGCCAGTAGCGGTTCGCGGAAGGAAGCCGACTGGCGGGAAGATCCGAAAGACTCGGAAGAAGAGGAAGAGGGAACTAGGGAGATTTCCAGCCCTGACGAGAATCGGAGAGAGGAAAGTCAAGTTTGTGAGAGTTATGGGTGGGAACTACAAGCTGAGGCTGCTCGCCGATCACTACGCCAACGTCTCGATTCCCGGAGACGGCACAAAGAGGGTTAGAATACTGGACTTAATAGACAATCCAGCAAGCAAGGTGTTCAAGAGGGCCAAGATAATAACGAAGGGAGCTATCATCAGGACGGAGCTAGGCCTCGCTAGAGTGACTTCGAGCCCAGGACAGGATGGCATAATAAATGCACTCCTCTTGGAGGAGGAGAAGTCTGCCTCCTGAATCGAGAATACGCCGATCTTACAGGCTTAAGCCCATAGGGACCGTGGCGAAGATAACCTCGTCTCATAACTTTTTGGTTCCGGCCGAGAAGCCTGTCGAGTTCGACCCCAAGGACATGAAGGTCGTAGATGAGAACCTCAACGAGGTGGGCATCGTTAGGGACGTTATTGGTTCCGTGAGGGCTCCCTACTACCTAGTGAAGATACTAGTCCCCCTAGACCAGGCACGCGAATATGTCGGCCGCAGGCTTTACCTTCTAGAGCCGTCCCCTGATTTGACAAGAAAATTAAGGAAGGGCAGGTAGTGGCATGTGAAGAGGGATGGCTCCAGCGCGGAGAGGCAGAGAGTCTCAGCGGACAGAGGAGCTGAGTATGGTGGATACTGTAGAGAAGCTCTTAGAGCTGCCGTGCATGACGTGCCCAGCTCTAAATAGGTGCTACGAGTCTTCGGCTCTAGAGTGCACTAAGCTCACGCTCTTTCTCTTGCAAGATCCTTGATAACGGCCATCACATCTTCCAGCCTAGCGTCGGTTTTTACGGCCTTCTTCTCGCAGTGGCTCATGCTCGCGCGAAAGCCCCTAGACTCGAGCTCCTCTACTACGGCGCGAGGGCTTGCTGACGGGAGCTTCATTCTGCTGGCAATCGCGTCTAGGTCGTAGTAGAGCGGGGGGAGACCCACCTCTGAAGCGAGTGCTCTCAGGATTGATCTGGCCTCCTCAGAGATCCAATGCGGCTTTTCTTCAGACCACCTGATGACTCTGCTAAGGAGGTCTTGGTTCTGCATCTCACCGAGCCAGGCCGGACCGATCAGCGATGCTTCGTGCGAGCAGAAGCCACAGACTTCGCCTTCAGGGGGATAAGACCGTCTCTTAACCTCCCGCCACCCGCATCTCTGGCAGTACAGGATCCAGCCGACATTTTCTTCGAACGCGTTGAGCGCCCTCAGAGCTCCGCGATCGATGGAGAAGTAGACTCTAGCGTAGTGGCGAGTGGCGTGCGCGAGTATGGGCGTCGCCACCAGATCATACATGGCGGCGACTCTGAGCACGAAGGCGGCGAGGAGCCTCAACCCCATCTCCTTGTGAAACTCTGTCTTCTCTCCCCACGCCAGGTAGGCCCTGTGCAGCTTTGCGGGATATACTCCGTACAGAACTGGAGTGTCGGTTGCCGTGACCGCTAGCACTCCGCCCCTCTTCACGGCCTGGACGGCTGCCCACACGTAGGAAGCCGGGGATCCGAAGGGATCTACGTCGAGATAGTCGACCCTCCCAAAGTCCCTGATCTTGAGAGACGCCTCATTGGCGTCCATCATCCAGACCCTAACCCGATCTGAGAGCTCATTCGCTCGCACTCCTTTCCTGATAGCGTAGACGGCCAAGGGATTCCTATCGTTGGCTATGAGTCGACCTCCACCTGCTTCTGCAGCCAGCCTCAGAACCCTCACGCCCGAAGCTGCCATAACATCGGCTCCGGAGAATCCCTCCCCCAAAGTTGAGGCTACCGCTACTGCGATATCGCGGTTGGACCTCATGTGAGGGTTGTAGAAGACCTCGGCCTTAGTGTAGGCGAGACCTCGCCTCTCAAGCTCTTGGAGGTCTGTCGCGTAGAATCTCACAGCGCCCTCGACGTACTCGACCAGCGAAACTGTTATTCTGCTGTCACTCACCTGACCTTGGTGCCGATTTGCCCGTAAAAAACTTCATAGTAAGGGGAAGACCTGGCTCTGGCAAATCCACCATGGTCTCCTTGGTGAGAGAAAGAGCTCGAGAGCTGGGACTAAACGTTGCAGGAATTGTTACTCCAGAGATAAGAGTAGGAGGCAGGAGGGTGGGCTTCGAGGTAGTCGACATATCTACGGGGAGGAGAGAAGTCTTTGCACACGTAGAGTATTCGTCCCCACTCCGAGTATCTCGATATGCCGTCAGAGTGGACCTCTTTGATGAAGTGGCAACTCCCGCTCTCGAGCGCGCTCTCGAGGCGGATCTGGCAATAATCGACGAGATAGGCAAGATGGAGCTATTCAGCGAGGCTTTCAAGGGTCTAGTCCTGAAAATAATGGACTCTGACGTGCCTCTAATAGGCACCGCACCCTCCTACAGCCTCCCATTCCTTGATAAAGTGATCAGAAGGAGCGACGTGAGGGTCTACTGGGTAAGGAGGGGTGAGTCCTCCTCGGTTGCCAGGATGCTTCTGAGAGAGGTCAGAGCCCTCATTAAGAGGTGAGCTACTTTCTAGCAACTATCATAGCGTGCTTCGGATCGTATGGGGCTAGATCCACCCGCTCGAGGACTTTCAGACCGCCCTTAGAAAGCTTCTCCTCAACCATCCGATACACTCTCTTCGGCGGCAGCGTCACGTCGATGCTGCTAGCCTTGACGGCTATCATGGCGTAACCCCCTCTCCTGAGGAAGAGATCTGCGTTCATCAAGAGTATCTCTGCCTGGTCAGGCTGAGCTACATCAACGTAGAGCAAGTCAACCTGCTCCACTAGGCTGGAGTACTCCTCAGGCCTCCTAGCAGATGCCAGAATGGGTACGATGTTCTTCCTGGCTTCTGCTACTGGTAGCAGCTCTCTCAGGACCCTCTGAGCTATTTCTATGCCGTAAATCACGCCCTCTCTGCCTATTATATCGCTGAAGTGTGATGCCGTGGTGCCAGATGCTATCCCTAGGTAGAGTATCTTAGTTCCCCGCTTCACGGGGAAATTCTTCAGCCCGTTCAATATCGCCGCAGCAGGCTTCGACCTCCTGGGAGGCCACACACGGTACTCCTTACCGTTCACCATGGCGACAACCTCGTCGTAGCTCCTGAATCCTGGTACGAGGTTGAGCGTGGCTAGCTGGCGCTTCTTCCTATCCTGGAGCCAGAACACTCCCTTGAACGCCGGATGAGGGCTCACTCTTGGAGACCTGCTCATCTCTTACCGCCTCCCCTCAGCAGGCTCTTAAGCCTCTGATCGATCTCAGCCCTCAACTTGTCTCCTATGAACCGCCCTTTTCCAAACGCATCTACTCTGGCTGCTATGGCTATCTTAGATGCCAATAAGCGGGCAATTTTCCCCCTCAGCTTCTTGGGCGCGGTTCTAACTTCCTTTGCTTGGAACAGGACGCCGTGCTTCGGAGGCTTCGTTCCCCTAGTGAGGTGCAAGAATATGGCCTTCTGGGCCCCCAAGATCTGGATAGAACTGGCAGGGAGGGATGCTAGCCTCTGGAGACCGCCGGCAATAGCGATCAGCCTAGCACCAACCAGGGGAGAGACCACGGCAGACAGGTTCGGAGCGAATTCCTTCATCAACCGCTCAATGTAGTCTTCTACCTGCTCTCTCGTTTCATAGAGCCTCATCCACCTCTTTGCTACCGTTGAAATGACGCCCAAGTCCTCTTCGCTCAGATCGGCCCCTATAGACTCGGAGGCAGCCTTGCTTATCTTCTCAGCCAGCTCTTTGCTCACGCCTATCCTCTTTAGAGCCTCAACAGTCATTTTATCCCGCGAACCAAGTTCCCCGGCTATCTTAGCGTAGAGGTAGTGATCTTCCACGATCATGTCAAGTTCTGGGAAGTAGATAGAGTACCACTCTCTCACCGCGGGTATCAGTACGTTCAGGGACTTGTTAAGATGATCGACATAATCTATCGCCCGGATTATGAGATTATCTTTTTCTGAGAGTTCGTCTTTAATTAGCTTCCTACTCAACACCAAGCCAACTTCTGCGAGGTATGAGTTGTACTCACTCCTATTACCTCGGAAACCCATCTTCTTTGCGAAGTCAAAGCTCTTCTCGCGCACCTCTTTGGCTATCGGAGAATCTGGCTCCACAAGGACGTTACCTGACAGCCCGAGAGCAGAGGCCATGTTCCTAGAGGGTACGACGATGGACTCAGCAGAGCCCCCCATGCTCTCTATGGCTCTCTTAACGTCATTAATCTGCGGGAACTCTCTCCCCTTCCGGAGGAGGTAAAATGCCTCTCCCGCCTCACTTGGATCTGAGAACAGGGAGTAGTAGAGGAGGTTTCCCTCCCCATCTAGAAGGAGGATCCCAAGAGGGTGTGGTATGATGTGGACTATCAAGACAACCGCCCGGCCCTAGGCAGCAGCTCAGAAGGGGTTCTGCCCGGGCTTCCTGCCGAGGATGTACCTCTTCCTGTAGAGAGACTTTATTCTCACCCTTGGCACAGGAGACCTCCTGGGTCTAGCCTCTACCTTAGGGGTCAGGGATCTAACCTTCCCCGCCTTGTTAAGCGCACCGTGGGTGCCTCTCGGCATATCACATCCCTCCCAAAGGCCATTTAATCGCCACCCTATTTTAATGTGACGCGCTTTCCTCTTCAAGCAGACTTCTGCGGTACTCCCAGAGTATGCTCAGAATGTCTCCACGATCCTCCTTCTGAGATTCACGCTCTTCTTCTGCTTCCTTTACTCTCTGGGCTGTGGCCGCTACTCTGATGAGGAACTCCCTCCTCACGTGGGGCACGGCGCCTCTCCAGCGCACCTCAACCGACTCTATGTCTGTCACGTACACTCCAGATTCCCTCAGGTATTCGAGCACTTCTCTAGGTGGCGGGGACTTAACGTATATCAGAGCATACACTCCAGCTTCAGTCAGCAGTTTAGCAGACCTCAGTCCGGCGCTGGCCGCGTCGCTCACGATGACGACATCTCCCTCTTGAATCCACTCACGCCCAACAGCATCCTCAACCGAGTCCCGCGCCAGGCTCTCGAGGCTCTTCACAGGCACCCACTCTGGCCCCAGTTCGTCTCTAGCGATCTCCTCTCTAAGCCGCCTTATCTCATCCCTAAGGGACTCAACAACCGCATCTTTCCTCACGTGTTCCTCTTCTAAGTCTCGGATCCGCCGTCTCAACTGGGCTACCGTTCTATCCCTTTCAATCTCTACATTCCGGAGTTCTCTCATCTTGTCGAGTTCGTTTCTGAGGTTGGCTATCTGACGCTCCATCTCTTCGACGAGCCTTCTGTAATGATCTATTTCCTCTTCTAGAGCTTTTATCTTGGATTCCTTCTGCCTAACAATTCTCCTGAGCGCGGCGATCTCCCTTTGCCTGGCCCTGAGTCCCTCTGTGGTCTCTGCCTCCCCTTCAGCCTCCCTAACCTTGGCCCCCTCTATGGCCTCCACTATGGATGCCCCCCGAGCGAGGAGCTCATACATCCTTACTCGGTCGACAGTCTCGTTATCTGGTCTCTCGCTCAGGTGAGCCTCTGCTTTCTCATACAGAACCTTCAAACGCTGATAAACCTTGATCAAAGGGGCTAAGGCGTCTCTCTCGTGAGAAGAACCGACGGAAATCTGCTGCTCCCCCTCAAATTCCCTGACGAGTTTGGTCTTCTCCTCTATCTTCATGTGCTCGCTTAGCGTAACGAGTTTTGCTCCAAAAGTCTGCGCGATTTTAATCACGTTCCTAGGCGGTGGAGATACGTCCGTAGTTATCAAAATCGGCCTGCCATACTTTGCAAGAGTCTCTATGACCTCAGATCTTGAAGCCCTCCTAAGGGTCTCTAAGCCAAGGAGTCGGCCAAAGAGATCCATCACGGCGATTCCAACCGACATACCAGGATCGATGCCCACCATTATCGGACGTGGTCTCCTGTTGAGTTCAGTCTTGGTGAACTCTATTCGCTTCTTCCAGGAGGGCTCTATTGAGATCTTGACCGGCCCCCATTCGTGCTCCTTAACCACGGAGAGAATCGCCTCCTTTGGAGCGTATACTATGAACTCAGCTCTCCTCAGCCCACCTGGGCCTTTCTCCACGTAGAGGTCGTAGTCTATGCCAGCTCTGTTGAACTCGGCTGAGATCCTGTTTGCCTCGCTCTGAATTGCAGCCTCAATGAACCTTTTCCATCTGGGGTTGCCCGACCCTCCCTGCTTAACGCTCCTGTTCTTGGAGATGATTACTCTGTACTCGGGGTTGAAGGCGACTATCTCAGAACCGTAACCCAATGCCGCTAGTTCCGCAATAAGCCTAGCACTGGCTAAAGAACCGGGTTTCCCTTCGTAGGAGAGCCCTGCTTCTCTTGCCAACCTCCTTAAGGGGGCCGCTTCCCCCGGCGGGCCCGTAACCTGAATCAGCTTGACCTCCTCGGGTATAGAGGCTAGGAACTTTCGGAGACTCTTAGAGTTCTTGACCAGCTCAAAGATGTTGTCAGTAGCGAGGTACCCTCTCCTCAGCTTCCTTGCGATGTTAATGAGTTCGTTGAGCGAGATCCCGTCGTAGTATTCGGGCTCTCCCCGATCCTTGAGTAAGCAAGCAGAATATTTCGGTGGAGATCTGCCTCTAGGGGAGCCAGCTTTAATGTCGACCCCTAGGACAGGCAGGCGTGAGTACCTCAACAGGGGGTCGACCCAACACACGATCTCTGTCAGGCGTTTTAAAGGTTCACAGGCTACTAGCTGAGAAGGGTATGGTAAGAAAACGTTGGGGCGCTCTCCTGCTCCTAGCGTTAGCCTCTGCACTGCCTGTCGGAGGCCAGCCTGAGGAGGCCGGGTTCGCGGTTTCATTTCCTGAGACTTGCTATGTGGGCCTGCCCTGCGTGGTTCAGGTAGACACTACCTCGATTCCCCCGAACCTTACAGCCGTATCTATACGTCTGTCGCTCCCATGGGGGCTTGAGACGCTCGTGCCAATTGAGACTTCCCCTAACGTACTTCAGGCTGTCTTCACACCCCCTCTCTCAGCCCAGCCTGGGGTCTACTACGTACTGCCTCAACTGGTGTTAAGAGAGAAGGAGACCGGCAGGATATACGTCCAAACAGGCTCTCCCGTAATACTCAGCGTCTATGAGCCCGACATTGTTGTCTCGATAGGCATCGAACCTGAAAATGAAACGCTGAATTACGGGCAAGCTACTACGATTGACATCTCGTACCTCGTACTAAACTTACCGACTCGAGTGATCCCGAGGCTTGAGGTTCTAGCTAACGGTACAGTGCTGTATTCCTCATCTCTGGCAGAGTCCACTGGCAAGATCACGGTCTCTATAGTGGCACCGAGCCATGGTTCGGTACTGGAGATCCTTGCTAAGATCTCAGCGGGCTTGCTATCGTTTGAGAATTCGACGGCACTGCGCCTGATTCCTCCACCTCCAGAAGTCGATCTTCACGACACAACCGTGCTCCTCGAGGCAGCAAACCAGACGCTGAATCAGGTAAGCCTTCTCCTTGGAAGAGCTGTGGCGCAGGGAATACCGGTCTTCGAATTTGGCGCAGCAGACCTACTTGCGTCGGCCGGATATCTGCTGGACGAGGCTAGGGAGGCCTTAGAAGCTGGTAACGCAAGCGCCACTAAGTTGACGGTTCTGGCATTCAATGTGAGTCAACAGGCGCAGATGCGGATTGTCGAGGCCTATGTTAGCAAGTCTAAGTCTAGAATTGATGCTCTCAACAAAACGCTAGCTAGGCTGAAATTGTTGGGCGGACCAGAGGAGGAACTAGAGACCGCGAGGCGCCTCCTCATAGAAGCTGAGAATATCACCGAGTACATGGAAAGGACAGAACCAGCTAGGCTGCCAGAACTCTACGCTCAGCTCGACGCCGTCCTTGGGGAAGCAACCTCTATTCTGCAAGAGGTCGAGCAAACTCAAATAAGGATGACGAGAAGAGCGGCCAGCCTCTCAATCCTACTGGCGGCGGCCCTTCCCATCCTCTACAGCTACGCAGCACTTCGTGCTTGGAGGCGCCTCTTACGCGTCACAGATTGAACCTACTCTTCTACAGTAATGAATAGAACGTTGTTTCCCCTAATGAACAGCGTTCCGACGTGCCGCTTTACCTCCTTACTGTGGGGATCTCTTTCCTTCGCAGACTCTAGGACTAGGTTCATCATGTCGTCAAAGCTCCTCAGCCTGCCAGCGATTTCAATGCCGTTCTTGAGCCTAACTACAATCTCTCCACCAGAGGCCGCCTTTAAGTAGGATAGGGGCGACTGCTGTCCTCTTTGCATGACCTATCACCGCTACTCTCCTCGGGAGAACTCCTATTGGATATCGGTATGAGGAATAAATAGGTTCCTACATCTACCTGGAGCTTAGAGCTATCCTCTCGATCTCCTCTTTTCTCCTGATGGCGTGACTCCTGCTCCTGTCGTACTCTGCTGCGGCTATTATCTCTTCTGCAAGAGCCTCCGCAAGAGACATCGGGCTTCTGAAAGCTCTGATTGCCGCTCCCTGGGCTATGTGCCTAATCGCGAGGTCGACCATTCTTGTAGGGGACGTGTCGACAGCGTGGAAGTAAGTCACACCGCCGTACATTATTCGGGTTACTTCCTCGCGGATGGCCGCGTTCTCAATAGCCTTCAGCAGAACCCTGACCGGATTCTCTCCTGTCCGTAGCTCTATTATCTCAAAAGCGTACTTTACAGTCCTGAGAGCCTTTAGCTTCTTACCTGGATTCTTGCTGTTCACGTGGTCTTTCTTGACTCCTGCGTTCTTAGCTTGCATCATCAGCCTGTTAACCAGGCGCTCAACAATCATCACGTTGAGCTTCCCAAACGGTTTGTGCTCGTGTCTACCGCCAGAGTGCGGCAGGTAGACTGGCTTAAGCGAGATAACACCGCGGAGCGCGGGATTCTCTACTTCTATCCCCTCTAGACTCCACTTCCCGAATAGCTTGATCTTGACCTTCTTACCCGTCTCCTGTGAAGGTTCCTCGCTCATCATAATTCACCTAGTTGGCTTCTCCTTCTTGCCTGTCAGTATGGCCTGCAGAGAGACATTGTTTACCTTGATCACCTTGAACCTAACTCCAGGTATGTCTCCGAGGCTTCTCCCCTTAGATCCGCCGATCCCCTCGATCACTACCTCGTCATGTTCGTCGATTACGTTAAGCGCTCCGTCGCCTGGGGCGAAGGCGGTAACTATCACGCCGTTCTTGGCAAGCTGCACTCTCACGGCCTTCCGAAGCCCAGAATGTGGCTGCCTAGCCTCCAACCCAACTTTCTCTATCACGATCCCCCTAGCCATCGGAGCCCCTTCTAGCGGGTCGTACTTCTCCTTGAGCCTGAGGATCCTCCTCCTATACTTCCAATCGTGCCACCTCTTCTCCTTATACTTCTCTCTGAGGATCCTAGCAGCGTAGAGACCTACTGGGGATTTCTTACCCATACTCTTCTCCCTTCCCGGCCCTCTCTATTTCAATCCTCAGCCCGCTTTCCTCGTTCAGGCTATTTTAACGTTATCTATACCTATCCACCGCTTGGCCAATAGGCGAGCCCGCCTTATTCTCCTGCCCCCAGCGCCTATTGCGACGCTCTTGTCTTCTTCCGGCACTTTCACGATTGCGATCCTACTCTGACCTCGCTCGACGATCTTAACAGACGATACCCTCGCGGGGCTGAGCAAGTTCCTGATGAATTCCTCAGGATCCTCGCTGTACTCTACAACCTCTATCTCCTTCTTTAGATCACGCCAGAGAAGTCTCCTCATCGCTTTCAGCTTGGCTCCGTCCCTTCCGACAGCAACCCCGAGATTTCCGGGCGAGACCACGAATATGAGTCGGTTCTCCTCGGGGTCTTCCACAACATCTATGGCAGGTACCCCCAGCATAGTCTGGAACAGCTGGAGGTACCTGACCTGCTGCTCCGTCAGCACTACCTTGCTAGGGCCAGAACCCTTGTGGCTCACGTGGTTACCACCTCGGTTATCGAGGACTCACCCTCCTTCATGACGGCGGCAGCCGCCACGAAGAAAGGCTTTCTCATCGCTCTTCCCAGCCCCAGGCTGCCTCCATTGTGGACAATGACCGGCACTCCAGAGAGCTGAGCCAAGTACTCTATCTCTTTCTTCAGCGTTTCGGGAGCGTTGTTAGCTAGAATGATTACCTTTGGCTTCTCACTTCCAGTCTTGAGCTGTCTGATCACCTTCCGGGCACCGACTAGAACCTTCCCAGTCGAGTACGCCAGCCATATCTCCCTATCCAGATCCGCCACTCTAAGTCACCTCCTCTCTCAGCATGCGCTCGGTCTTGCTCCAGTCCCACCTTATCTCAACACGGCCCGTGCCTACCGGTGGAGTCTGCCCCATTATTAGGGCGTCTAGCGGACCCATAATGGGGTTATCTTCTCCCTTGCGAGCCGTGTTGAGCACCACGTGATAGACCCACTCGTACGCCATCTTGCTGAGCGGGGTCTTCATCTCCGAGAAGAAGCCCGACGGAACCCCTGAGGCCTGCAGGCTCAAGGGCGTGGGCTTGCCAGTGTAGGTCATAGCGTCCGCAACCAGAGAGACGTACCTCTGGTCTACCTCGAGTCCCTGCTCGTTGAGTATTCTCGTGAGTTCGTTGAGTATGCAGGCCCTCGCTGCCTCCACACCCAGCACCTCAAATATCTCTCTGCAGTCGTTGGTGATAGTCCTAGAGGGATCTACAAAGTCCAGCTTGATGACCTCCTTCAGGTTAGAACCCCTAGTCTTTATCACGAGCTCACCCTCGTCGGTTGCCTCAACCCAAACCCTGCTTATCCCTTCAATTCCTCTGATCCTCTTCTCGAGCACCCTCTGAGTCCACTGCCTGAGGGTCAGATAGGGCCTCTCTCTCTTAGCAGCCTCTATCATGGAAATCGACAGCTTGTCGTTATCCCTGACTTCGACGGTTCCCTTAATACCCTTCACGGCCTTCTTGAGGAAGTTCACGAGTTCATCTAGGTCTACCCCTGAGTCGGCCATCCGTTCCCCGTCTAGCGTGAGTTCCACGCTGAACGCCAAGTTGTCTATTCTGTATTCCTTCAGGAGGTCCTTGATCTTGACTTCTCTAAGCTTCTTGGCGGCTGCCTCAGCCTTCGCCTTGTCCTTAGCGTACTCAGGCTTCAAGTATATCGTCATAGTGGGTGTGCTCGTACTCACGTAGAACACCAGCTCCTTAAATCTCTCAACTCCGTGCGTTACGTCCATGGCTAAAACTCCAGGCGCGTGGAAGGTTCGCAGAACCATCTGAGTAGTTGGCTCTGCTATGCTTTGCGCGCTGATGATGCCTATAGGCGTGAGAACCTCTACCTTCGCCTCCTCTAGCCTCCTCTTGACCTCCTCAATGACAGCCTCCACCTCCTCTTGGGTAGCCCTAGCCTCGTGCAGCAAGTCCGCCAAGTACTCGGGAAGCTCGGCGGCCTTAACGAGTTCTTGGATCTTCTTCTTTGAGAGACCGCCGGACTTCTTCGGAGAGACCAGATCCCTGACGACCTTCTTCAGGTTGACGGGCTCCCCCTTGAATAGCTTGACGGGGTCCATCCCATCTCCTCCGAAGGCGAACTGAATTATCCTCCCCTGGCTGTCCCTGACAGTGCGGTCGTACTCGACGTAAATGTCCTTTAGCGAGTTTGCCACTCTCCTGTAGAAGTATCCGCTGTCCTCAGTCCGCCTCCCCTTGTCCACCAGGGACTCTCGGCTAGTCATTGCGTGGAACACGAACTCGGCGGGGTTGAGACCCTGCATGTAGCCGCTCTTAACGAAGCCTCTAGCCTCGAGTCTGAGGTCCCCCCTCTTGAAGTAAGATAGGGCCCTCTCCCTGAACCCCTTCTTTGGCCTGCCACTAGTCAGGACGAACCCGACCCTGCTCTTCACTGTCTGCTGTCCAACGAGCCCCATCACTTGAGCCAGGTTTGCTATGGAGCCCCTGGCTCCGGTCTTCGCCATTATCATGGCGTGGCTCTCTGGCTTAACGTACTTGGCTATCACGTCGGTTGCCTTGGTCCTCAGGGCGTCTAGCGACCGCACTATATCGAACTCAAGCATCTGCTCTTCTAGGGTCGCTCGCAGGAGTTCCTCTTTGGTCATGTAACGTTTAGCCCCCCTCGTCCTCTCGAACTCAGCTACCTTCCTGTCCACCTCCTCGGCTGCCTTCTTGAATAGGTCCTCAAGCTCCCTTCTTGCCTCTTTAGGCAGTATGAGTTCATTGAGCGTGACCGTGACGCCGTAGAGCAGTATCGACTTGGCAGCCAGCCTGAGGAGCTTGTTGAGGAACTCGGCGGCCTTCTCTTCTCCGTAATCCCTTATCAAGATGTCTATGATCGTCTGCTTGCCCCTCACTAGCGTTCCGACAGTGCTCTCGTCGAGTACCCCGGATAGAATCTTCCCATCGATTATTAGTACGTACCCGTCTATTGGGCTCTCTGGATCTCTGCACAACTCTTTCTCCTTGCACAGCTTAGCTGTAGTCTCGTACTCCAGATCAGGAGGCAGGAGCGTGGAGATAAGCTGCTTCCCAGTCCACAGCTCTACCGGCGACTGAATCGCCGGTTCGGGCAGCTCTGTTATGCCAACGGTGGCAAGCAGTCTAGAGGCATCCTCTCTGTTGAAGACGCTTCCCTTCTTTGTCAGCAGGTAGAGTGCGGTGATCAGGTCTTGTCTAGCTCCCACTATGCTCCCGCCTGTCCTTGGGGACAGCATGTTCTTCGTGACGCTCATCAGGTGCTTGGCCTCTATCCTGGCCTCCATCAGCTGAGGAGCGTGTAAGTTCATCTCGTCTCCGTCGAAGTCGGCGTTGTACGGAAGGCAGGTGCCCGGATGGAGCCTGAAGGTCGAGCCCGGCAGAACCTTGACTCTATGTCCCATGATGGAAAGCCTGTGGAGGGACGGCTGCCTGTTGAAGATCACGTAGTCTCCATCCATCAGGTGGCGCTCGACCACATCTCCAGGCTGGAGGCTCTCAGCTATCTCCTCAAGAAGACCCCTCGCCTTCACGACCTTAAGGCTGATGGGCATGCCGCCGCCCTTCCTGACGTAGTTAGCGCCGGGGTACTGGTCTGGACCCCTGAGAACCAGCTCCTTGAGCCACTCTATGTTGTTCTCGTTGACGTACTCAGGTATGGTAAGCGTCATGGCGATCTCGACCGGCACGCCAACCTCGTCGATGTCGATCATTGGGTCTGGGGATATCACAGTCCTGCTGGAGAAGTCTACACGCTTGCCGACTAGGTTCTTTCTGAACCGGCCTTCCTTCCCCTCAAGCCTCTGGAAGGGCGTCTTCAGGGGTCTCCTGGTTCCCCTCTGCATTGCCACAGGCAGACCGGCCATGGCGTTCCGGTAGAAGACCGCAACCCAGTACTGGAGGAGATCCCACTCGCGCTCCACGACGCTATTTGGAGCTCCCGACTTTATCGATTCGGTGAGCTTCTTGTTTGCCTTGAGGATCTCTACCAACATGTGAGTCAGGTCGTCCTCCGCCCTC
>DRBY01000113.1 GCA_011042755.1 Thermoproteota archaeon
CCGATAAGGAATGGAGAGCTAGCATTGGGAGAGTGGCAAGCCGTCTACCTAATCGAGCTCAACGGCCCCAGAGACTACAGGAGGATAACGGTAACCATCGTAGGCGACTGACCGCCCGAGCCGTGAGGTAGGTCCATCAGGCTCTCTACGCCGCCCGACCCCTCTCCTTTCTTTGCGCCTCTCTACCGGCTGTTGGATGTAGGGGCTGCCTCGCAGATGCTCGACCTCCGAGATAGGCTCTTCGGGAATCTCGCGTGAGGTCACCTGCCCAAGAGCTTGGATAGGCTCAACTTCCGAGCCGACAGCCTGCTCAACTCCTTCCTCCAGCCCTCGATTCCCGACCTGCCGCTCCGAGACTTCCGCCCCTCTAGCGCCCTCCTGAGGAGAGATAGGATCTTCCTCCTGATCGCCTCCTGGCACAGCTCGCTGGCCTCGCACACCTTGTCTGCCTCGAACACGTACAGGTAGGCGTGATGGGGCTCGACCCTAAAGGTTCCGTCGAAGTAGGCGACCCTGTACCTCCTCTCCCCCAAGTTTCCTAGCAGGGCGTCCAGGAATACGGTCAGCATGAACGAGGGGACCTCCTCCAAAAGCCTCCTGGCAGAGTCAGTGAACTCCCTCAGAACCTCTCCTCGAGGCCGATAGGCGCCGAGGTATCCGCTGGCCCTCTCCAGCCGGACCATGTTCTCCACCAGCAGGCCCATGTCCAAGACGCCGCCCATCTCAGCGCCCAGAGCGCCGACCGCAACTAAGACCTTCACTCCCAGCTCGCGAGAGACTTCAGACAGCAGAGCGAGTCCCATGGCGTCTTCCGCCGCCGATCCCAGCTCGGGCTCGTCGCCCCTCAGGAGCGCGTCTCCACCGAGGTCTACTCCCACGATCGCATCTACCCGTCGCTGGGAGATCAGGGTCTCGAGGCCTTCTACCGCTCCCTCTAAGCCATCCTCCATGCAGGCGACGTAGACTTCCCAGCCCAAGGAAGCTATGCGAGATTCGAAGAACCTCCCAGAGACCCAGGTGCGAGGCGTCACCTCGAATACCGAGCCAGCCACGCGCTTGGCCCTAACCAAGTCCGACGAGCGGCACGGCACGGCCCCTAGGATGGCGACATTTGCGTGCCTCCTGAGGGCTAGGGCTATCGCCAGGGCCCCGCCGCTGTCTCCGCCTCCGCCCAGCCCTCCGACGAGAATCATCGAGGAGGACACCCGCCGCGCGGAACCCCTCAGACGTTATACGCTTATGAGGCTGCCCGCTCTCTTGAGTTGTCAGAGCCTCATGTAGCTCGTTAAGCTCGTACACGCCGTAGAGATTTCTGTACAGGCCTT
The DNA here is from genome assembly GCA_011042755.1 of Thermoproteota archaeon. The sequence continues at coordinate 1,326 of DRBY01000113.1, forward strand.
ACGGAGTATAGGTCGGCTAGAAAGCCCCTGCCTCCCCTTGCCGGCTCAGCCCTCGACGTCGAGCCACCTCCTGATCATCTCGTCTACGGGGGGCTCCTTTCTCCTCCTCGACCTCCTGCCGGCCAACGGGTATCCACCGTGAACCTCGTGCGATCTGAGGACTGCGTCGTCCGCCTCCCCGGGCTCGAACCTCCTCCAGGAGTCAGACGACCTATAGGCCCCGGGCGATGCCCACGAGGGATCGAACTCCTCCAGCTCGGAGGGATCCACGCACACAACCACGGAGTCGACGCTCCTGTGCAGGCTCAGAGGAACTGAGAATAGCCCTCTGGGCTTCACCTCGTTGTCTACCCTAAGCCCGTGGGCCTCAAACTTCAGCCTGATCTCTTCAACCCTCTGCTGGACCCTCAGCTTGACTGACTCGACGAGCGCCCAGGCTGCGTCTAGGGGCCCGATCTTCGACCGAACCTCTGGGGAGATCGCTCCTTCGTTGACCCTGATGTGCATCCCCCTACCGCTCCACAGGACGTAGACCGACTTCACGACTCCAAGCCGCTCGAGCTCATCGACGACGGCCCTGGCAGCTTCAACCGTGGCCCTCCAGAGGGATGGATCGTTATCTACGTCCCAGAAGGGGGTCACGGCAACGACGTTGGAGTCGTCGAATACGTCGCTCCTCTCTGCGAGCCTCTGGTACCTCGAGGCCGTGGCGTATACCGCTCTGAGCGGCGGCCTCGACCGATCAGATATCATGGAGAGTACGTCGGCTTGAGATCGGATCGTAAGAGGCCTACCCTCGACCCACCTAACGACCGAACCGTCTCTCAGCCAGGCGGCGACCCACCTGCCGTTGCAGAACTCGGCGATGGTTCTGCTCACTTCGGAGTCGGAGTAGTGAGCCAGCTCTAGGCTTGGCCCATCCCCCGTGTCTGCATAGCCCCTCGGCTCTGACATGCCCCGGCCCGCGCCTCACCCTGAGGTCGGATAAACCTTCGCTCTAACTCTTCGAGCCCAGATCTCTCCTTAGCCTGGCGAGAGTGACCTGCCCAACCGGGACATGCAGCCTCGAGAGCAGTACACGCTCGGTCAGCTAGCACCCCAGCGTATCTAGGATCCAGATTATCATGCCCGCGGCGGCGCCGATGAACGCGCAGGTCATCAGTCTGTTGGCGTGTGGCGGGATGAGCAGCGCCACCGCGAGGTTGACGGGGCCAGCGATAGACAGCCTGACGATCGGGCTATCGTTCATAGTCTCAATGCAGACGAGGGTAATGCCCGAAAGGGCCTTCTGAATCCAGAGGAACAGGTAGATAAGCGTCAGGGCAAGGATCGCGCAGAGGTACCCGGGGATGACGCACCTCACGGCCGGAGAAGTCGAGAACACGCAGAGCTTTGGGGTTTGAGACGCAGACTTCAGCTCAAAGAAATTCACGACGAAGACTAGGAATCCCAGAGTCTCTCCGAAGTAGAGGATGCAGTTCAGGAGGCTCTGTAGAGAACTTCAATGAGCCTCCTCTTTCTGAATCTCGGCATGACCGGGATACAATGTAACGCCAAAGTCGCGTAAAAATGTGTAGCATCTGATGCAGTTAGGAGTGGAGGCCCTACTAACTTGGGCTAGGAGCTTAGGCCCCTTCGGGAGGGGCCAGCGCAGCGCTGGGAGGCCGCCAGTCTGAGATTCTTGGCGCGGATTCGGTTGAGGGGATCTCGAATTAACGATCGAGAGAGTCTCGAGGGGCCCCAAGGGAGCACGAGGTTCTGGGGAATGCGCCTCGCTGTTAACCTCAATGTTTTTTACACGGTGAGGCCCCGGAGCATCTCTCGGAACAGGGGGGACCTACATGGCGGCAGGGCAGGCGCTCGAGGCTCTGGCCGTAGACTGCAGGTGGTTCCACAAGTTCAGAGTGGTGGAAGTCGAGGTTAAGAAGGAGAAGAAGGAGGGAGAGGGTCAGGAAGCTCGGAAGGAGGAGAAGGCAGAGAAGAAGAGGGTTCTGCGGGGATACTGCACGCTCGGAGTTCACAGAGCGCTGGGCAGGATGGTTGACAACGAGTACTGCTCCAAGTGCGGTCTCAGAGTCGGGCTCAACGAGAGGAGACCGTCCCAGTGGGCCATAGAGACTGCTCGCCGACTTATCATGAGGGGAGTCATTCCGTCCAGCTGGGAGGAGCTAGAGTAGCCCCCGCAGAACTCGGATTAGGTCGGAGGAGGAGTTCTCGAGATCCGCCAGCTTAATCTGCCTGGGCGAAGGCTGGAAACCTACTCTCCCAGATACTTCGGGGCTATCCTCTCCACGAAGTACTCGATGGCTAAGATCAGAGCCCCAAACTCGGCCTGGAAGATGTGAGGGTTGAACCCCTCTACGGGTATCTCCTGAGAGGTGCCTATCGTCCCGTCGTCGGTCAGCTCGTACTTTACCTCGTTCATCTTGGAGTGGGTCCTCAGGAGTTCCGCCAACAGCTCGGCCCTCAGCCCCTCAGGGAAGTCGCTCAGCTGGGCTATATTGGCCCTCATCCAGAGCCACTGGTCCGCGGCCCTTATGACCACCGTGTACTCCCCGCCGCCAACTTCCCAGCCTGACAGCACGACGTTGTCCTCTGTAACGCTGTACTTCACGCCCCACTCATCAAACAGCGAGGTTACCCGGTCGATAATGTCAACTTGACTCATAAAAACAGTCTATTAATCCTGACTTATAATATTATGAGCGAGTCCCGGGAATCAGAGCGGCAGGCGTCGATCTTGACGGTCAAGATCGGTACCTCGGGATGGGACTACAGGGACTGGGTCGGGCCCTTTTACCCCGAGCGTGGAGAGCCTAGGTTAACGCTCTACGCGAGGGTGTTCGACACGACCGAGGTCAATTCGACATTTTACCAGCTTCTAGAGCCCCAAACCTTTGAGGGGATGGCCAAAGTCACTCCAGAGGGTTTCGAGTTCGCGGTAAAGATGCTCAGAGACGTGACGCACAGGAAGAGGCTCCGACTGGACAGGGGAATAAAAGACGATCTGAAGGCGTTCTTCGACTCACTCGAGCCGCTCAAGAGAGCTGGGAAGCTCGGGCCCGTGCTCGTGCAGCTGCCCCCAGTGTTTAAGGCGAAGCTGGACAGGCTCGAGCAGTTCCTATCCTTGGTTCCGAGCGACGTGACCGTAGCTCTAGAGTTCAGGCACCCGAGCTGGGACGATCCTAAGACTTACAGGCTGCTGGAGTCGGCCAACGCCGCCTACGTCAGGTACGACGCGCCGGGCAGGTCTCCAGAGTTCAGAGTGACGTCGGACGTCGCCTACGTGAGGTGGCACGGGAGGGGCGAGAAGGTCTGGTACAACTACCTCTACTCGGAGGAGGAGTTGAAGCCCTGGGCCAAGCTTGTTGAGGAGGCTGAGAGTCAGACGAAGAAGGTCTACGGTTACTTCAACAACCACTACCACGCATACGCTCCAGAGAACGCCATCATGATGCTAAAGATGCTGGGGAGAGCCAGCGAGGAGCAGGAAGCCCTGTTGAGTGAGATCAGGTCCTGGCGGGAGTCGCTGGTCAGAGCCGAGCCCAGGGCGTCTCTGCTCGAGTTCGTCGAGGGCGAGGTGGAAGCCAGGCCGTCAGCGCCGGAGCCCAGCGAGGGTGTGATCGGACTGCTCAAGGCGATCACAGACGAGAGGAGACTCGAGAGAGCGCTCAAAATACCCGAGGAGGAGGTCGAGATCCTGGCCGACAGGGGAGATCTGATCATGGCGAGGGTGAGGGGTTACGACGTGACGATAGACCTCGCGAGAGGCCTGATACTCCACGACTGCGCGGACTGGGACCGCCAGTTTCAGAAGAAGATGTTCTGCAAGCACCTGGCCGCGCTATTCCTCCACATGCCTCCCGAGAGGGCGAAAAAAGTGCTCAAGTGGGTGCTGAAGAATCGCGACCAGATCGCGTTCAGGCCCTTCACGGGGGACGGGAGGAGGTGGTGACCTGAGTCACCCTCTCTCGGGAGATTCACCGGGCTCGCCGTCAGGCTCTGACTCGGCCTGCTGAAGCTTCTCCTGCAGCATTGCTATCCTGCCGAGGAGTTCCCTATGTTCCTCGCTCCAAGGCTCTTCTCTCGGCCTGAACAGGTCGCTCAACATCAGTAGCAGCACGAGCAAGACGGGGACTGCCAGCAGCGGGTACCACATCCAGGTCTCGAACTCAAATCCTCGCTCTTCTGGCGGAGGCGGTGCGGGTGTCTCTGCCGGAGGGGAGCGAAGCCTAGGTGTGAACTCAACGGTCACTCTAGGCTGATCGCAGCTGATCTTCCCGTGGTAAGAGGCTTCTGTCGTTTGAGGAGCCGGAACGTCGACCCAAGCTGAGGCCGCTGGCTTGTCTGCAGACAGCACGGTGATTACCGGCCCTCCCTCCGCGAAGAGAAGCTCGGATAAGTTGGCCCCCTTGGGCAGGGTCATCGTTAGCGCTCTATCTTCGAGGTAGATCCCCATGCTCGAGAGGTCAACGAGCGTGGAGCTCGTCCCTCTAGGCGTCACAGCTATCTCCCCCTCTTCGAAGGAGAGGTACAACAGAGCCGGCGATCCGCCCGAGACGTTCTCTGCCCCCAAGAGGGCGGTCAGGTTCCAGGCGCCGTTAGTCCCGTTTAGGACGGGGTACAGGGGCACCAGCCTAGGCTCTCCAATAGAGGCGGGTAGCGAAATTGGGTTAACGAGGCGGGCCAGCTCCATTCTAGACTCGATGGATGAGATCTGCCTCTCGACTTCAGCTGACTGACTCTCAAGGCTCTCGATTAGCGTGCGAACGTCGCCAGCAGAGACATTTAGCTCTTGCAACGCCGACTCGAGAGATTCTACGGCGGCCCTCGTTTCCTCGGCGCACTCGGCCACGGTCTCAAAGTACCTCCCAGATCCCTTGTCAAGCGCGCTCGCAGCTGCGCTCAGGTATTCAGCTGTGTCATTGGTGGATAGGGCGAGCCAGATCAGCGCGTCAATTCCTTCCTTGAGGTCGTCAGGAGAGATCATGCTCTGGTTGGTCTCGCCGCCTCCCAGGGCGAGGAATCCCTTGAGAGCCCCCTTATACTTGATTAGCCCGTCTACCATGTAGTTCGTCTGAAGAACGAGCACGTCTGCAATTGATTCGATCGCGTCGATCGCTCTAGAGAAGTTCTCAGAGCCGGAGGCTAGGAGATCCAGCGCGATTGATAGATCCGTCAGGTTTCCTATCGTGTCGTTCAAGCTCGATATCATGTCGAAGTACGCGGAGAGTCCCTCGCGGATGGAGTTAATCTCCGCCAGCGACCGGTTCAGCCTGTCTCTGGTCTCTATCAGATCCGTTAGGTTTCCTACTGGCATCGTCAAGATGGATGCGCTCACAGGCCCCATCTCGACCACTCCTATCTCAGCGTCGGGTAGGATGCTCGCGTTCAGCGTGACCCGCTCCTCGCCTCCCGTCAGCTGGAGAGCCCATGTGTAGAACGACGTGCCCCCCACCTCAACGTGGCTCAGGGGCTCTGGCTCGATTGTCTCAATGCCTAGAGTTCTGGACGGGAGCTGAAGCGTAACGAAGAGGCTCATGGGATAGTAAAGCACCCCGCTCTCGGTCAGGAACTCCAGCTCGTTCGCCAGCGTGAGCACGATCTCGAACTTGCTACCCCTGTCGGTCGATAGGTACAGAGTGCCCGCAACGTCCAGAGGCTCAATGCGCCTCCCCTCGGATGTGTAGCTGAGCTTTACCCTGACCGGGGGCCTCAGAGAGGTCCCTACGGAGTAGGAGATTGTGCGCTTAGATCTCTTAGGTACCCTGACGTCTCTCCAAGTCAAGTAGAGCACGCTCCCGTGATGGGAAACGTCTGGCTTAGGGCCGTCCGTGCTTACCGTCTCAGCTGAGCCTCCCAGAACTCGATCGATAACTGTGACCTCTGCGTCGCTCGTGCCGTTGTTCTCTAGAGTGAGCCTCACGCGCAGCCTGTGCTCCAGCACTTCGCCAGATGTTCCGACTCGGATCTCCGACATGACCTCCTTCCTGAGGTTCACCGCGCCGGCCTCGTGGTTCTTCCCCAGCGAGGGGCTGCAGCCCGCCAGTAGAGCTAGCGTGACCAGGAACGTTGCGCTCAGAATTCTCTTGTTCAATCTGGTCTCTCCTCCAAGTTTCTCAGCTTTGATTGCAGGACCTCGAGCCTTCGATAGTACTCCCGCTCATCCATGGTGCTTCTGAGGAGATCCAGCATCATCACCTCTCTCCTGAGCTTGTTAAGCTCCTCGAGAGAAGACGCCCTGCCTTGATCAGCCCCCAACAGCTCTACCTCAGACAGGATCCTCCCGTCGCGCATCTGAACTATGCGTCCAGCCATCCTCGCAACGGCTGAGTCGTGAGTCACTACTATGACCGTCTGGCCCGTGGTCTCGTTAATTTCGCCCATCATGTCGATGATCTCCCGTCCAGTGCGGCTGTCCAAGTTTCCCGTCGGCTCGTCTGCGAGTATTAGCGTGGGCTCATTCGCTAGGGCCCTAGCTATAGCCACACGTTGCCTCTCTCCCCCGCTGAGCTGAGCGGGCCTGTGGCTCAGCCTGTCACCCAACCCCACCATCTCGAGGAGCCTCACAGCCCTCGCCCTAGCCTCTCTCCCGCTCACTCGCCCGCGGATGTGCATCGGAAGCTCCACATTCTCTAGGCAGTTCAGGGTCGGTATGAGGTTGAACAGCTGGAACACGAATCCTACCTTCTCAGCCCTTATCTTGGCCAGCATCTTCTCGCTGAGCCCGCCTACGTCGACTCCGTCGATCAGAACCCTCCCGCGCGTGGGCTTGTCCATGCACCCTATCATGTAGAGCAGCGTCGTCTTTCCGGAGCCCGAAGGCCCCATCACGGCGACAAACTCTCCCCTCTCGACGACCAAGTTCACTTCGTCAAGCGCCTTGACTGGAACGGCAGCCTCGTAGATCTTGGATACTTGGATCAGCTCTACCGCTTTCTCACTCATACCTCAACGCCTCCACTGGCTGGACTTTGGCCGCGCTCCAAGCGGGGAGTATTCCAGAGATGAAGCCAATCAGCTCGGACAGCATCAAGGCTCCCAAGACAAGCTTGGGAGAGAATATCGCCTGGAACGTGAATCCAGCCGCCTCGGATACCTTCTTCTCAATTATGGGAGTGATCGAGAGGCTCAGGTAGATTCCGAGCACGCCCCCAAATAGGCACAGCAGGAATGACTGCAGCAGGAAGATTCCGAGTATCCGCATCCTCGTCGCTCCGAGGGCCTTCAGTATCCCTATCTCTCTTGTTCTCTCAACTACGCTCGTCATCATAGTGGCCGCGACGCTTGTTCCGCCAACGAGGAGGGAAACCCCGCTGATCGCGAAGAGCACGCCGTTAACAAAGCTCAGTATCTTGTCGATGCTCTTCATGAGGGAGGCAGGCGACATGACCTCTAGGCCCGGCAGGCTGGACTCCACTCTCTCCTTGAAGGAGTCGGCCAGCCCGGGGCTGGTGAGTTCCACTAGGACGAAGCTCACTTGGCCGTAGTAGCCAGTCATGTCCTGCATGTAGTCAAGCGGGATGAACACGTAGCTGTCGAAGAAGCTCCCGGTCCTCTGGAGGATCCCCACTACTGAGAACGTTTCACCGTCCCTCCCGCTCCCGCTGGAGAGGGTGACCTCACTCCCCACATCTACTCCAAGCTCCCTAGCCGCGGCGAATCCCAAGATCATCTCTTTGTTCGACCAGTTCAGCAGCCTGCCCCTGTCGACTTCAACCGATATGACGGAGAATATCTCCTCCTCCGCACCCACCACCAGGGAGATCTCTCCATCGACGAACATCATTCCGCCCAGGTAGGCCGAGGCGGCCCGGACCTCAGGGTACATCCTGATGTACTCCAGGTAGAACTCGTCCATCCTGTTGCCCATGGCGAAGCCCTTCGAGGGCGACACCATGAAGTCTGCCATCTCCGAGAAGGACTGCTGCAGCTGGAGGGCCGTCCCCCCAGAGATCGACCCAAGCGTTACCATCGTGGCGATCCCTATGGCCACTCCGAGCACTGTGAGCAGGGTTCTAGCTCGTCTCGTCGTGAAGTCCTTCAGGATCATCTTGAGAACTATTCTGATCAAGCCCATCAACACCCTAGGCGGGATACCTCCCCCGCAGGTCGACTATTCTCCGTCGCTTGACGTCCTCTCCAGAGTTCTCGGAGATCCAACCCTTCTCCACGAACTCTACTTCAACCCGGGCTATTGCTCTCGTGACCTCAAAGTCATGCTTAATGCTCCTGACGCCAAGGACGGACTCTATGATCTTTTGCCTCAGCTCCTCGCTCGGGTTCTCCGCTTCGACCCTTACGGTGATCTCGTCCCGCATCCCCTCGCCGGTCAGGACGATCTGGTAGTCTACGACCCCTCGAATGCCTAGCAGAGCCCCGTCGAAGAACGAGGGGTACATGTTCTCTCCCGTCCCTATAGTGAACATGTCGTCGGTCCTCCCTCGAATCCTGGAGATCCTCCTGGTCGGCGACCCGCACTCGCACTCACCGGGGATCATCGCGGCTACGTCGCCGGTCCTGTAACGAATGAGGGGCATAGCCTTCCTGCTGAGCGTCGTGAACACGACCTCGCCCTCTTCTCCCGGGGATACCGGCTCTCCTGTGTCTGGATCCACCATCTCCACGTACAGGTCGATCTCGTTCAGGTGGAGACCGTCCTGCATGCTGCACTCTGACGCGACGGCGAACGTGGCTTCAGTGAGCCCATACTGATCCATGACCCTAGCATCCCACTTCTCTTCGAGGTACTGCCTCACACGCTCCGGCCAGGTCTCGGCGCCGAGAGCAATCGTCCGGACACCGAGTTCGGAGAGCTCAACACTCTGCGAGAGTTCTTCCGTCACTCTGTACACGTAGGAGGCCGTGCCGACTATGGCGATAGGCCTGAACTCCTCCATGAGTTCAAGCTGCTCGGCGGGGCTCAGGGAGTTGCTGGCCGGTATCGGAAGACCTCCCGCCTCCTCGATCATTCTCTGAGTGATGTAGCCAGCGCCCCAGCTGGGCCTGCCGTAGGCGAACATGATCTGCACAGCCCTCCCCGGACCAAAGCCGTGGCCCAGGCCGCCAGCCCTCATGAGGGTGCTCCCCAGCTCGATGCTCTTGTCTATCTCGTCCTTCGTAAAGAAGACCTTCTTGGGCTTTCCTGTAGTGCCGGCCGTCGTGTAGATCGCTCCTACCTCCTCGAATGGCACGCAGAGGAAGGAGTAGGGGTCGGAGGAGAGATCCGAGGGGGAGGTCAGCGGGAGCTTCCTAATGTCCTCTACGCCCCTTATGTCGTCCGGAGTGAGATTCTGTTGTCTAAACATGGATCTGTAGAACTTGCTCCTCTCGTAGGAGTGCCGCATAGTCCACCTGAGCTTCTTCCCCGTGCTCCTGTCTATGAGCCTGCGAAAGAGGGGCCTGGCCTTGAACTTGAGCTTGGGGTAGCGGCGCAGTATAGAGACCTCCAGAGCGAACAGCTTCTGCTTCAGGAGACTCCCCCCGTTATGAAGCTCTCTTCGTAGAATACTCTCCTAGCCTTGCCGCCCCGCGTCAGAACTTCCTCAAGTTCGTCGGTGAACTCGATCTCCAGCGGGTGAATCAAGCCGACCTTGAGGGCGGCGCCGAGCAGCGGGATGTCCACGAGTATCTTTTGGTGGATCTCCTCGACGAGAGCCCCTTCACTTGACGTGGGGGCCTTGATCTCCAGCTTGATCTTAGGTTTGTAGCCCACTCGAGATAGCACGGCTCGCCAGGCCTTCACCCGACCGTGCTTCTTGATCCTCCGCATTGCCCTGTTGAGCTGAGCCTCGGAGAACCTCAGCCCGCCTAGGTTTATGAGGTCGTCAAGCCTCCCTAGGATCTTCACCTTGGGGTGGGTCCGAGAGCAGGAGCACCGTCCGGTGTCCTTGACCTTGATCAGGTCCCCCGTCCTGTATCTGATTAACGGAAGAGCGTCCCTGAAGTTCGTCAGCACGAGTTCGCCCTCCGTGTCTCGAGGAGCCTCTTGAAGCAGCAGGGTCCTTGGCGTGTAGCCGGGATCTGCAGACTCCTTCTCAAGCTCGCTATCCGGTATGATCTCAGCGATCTGCCTGTCTATCCACAAGTGCATTCCATCGTGCGCCTCGCACTCGCACGCGAAGACCGAGGACTCTGTCAGAGAGTATATGTCGAAGGCCTCCATGTCGTACTCTTCCTCAATGTAGGGCCTGTACGGATCGAGTAGGTCGCCGCCAAACACGCCCACCCTCAGCCTCCGGAGGAGGTGCTTGGGTCTAACACGCTTGATTCTCGTGAGGGCAGCGTACAGTAAGTTCCTTGGTGTGGGGTGCTCTCTGAACCGCTCAGCAGTTCGCTCTTGCGAGGTCTCTGGCAGGTGCTCGGCGAGGAGCATCAACATGCTGGGCAGGCCGGTGAGCATCGTGGGTTGGATCTTGATCGCGAAGGGCATGGCGAACTGCATTAAGTAGATTGAGACGATGACGCACTGGATGCTTATTCCAGCGTCGCGCATCACGTCAATCATCCAGTAGGGGAGGGCGTCGGAGATCATGGGGGCCGCCGAGCTGAATTGGAGGACTATGTCGCCTTCCTGCACGCCAATGACATTATAGAGTCTCAGAAGTTGAGCCCTAGCTTCTGAGATATCTTCCAGCGTGTAGGGGAACCACTTAGGCGTCCCGCTGCTCCCCGATGTGCTGTGCCAAGATACGGTTCGATCGTTCAAGACGATGTCCTCTATCTCAAATCTCTCGAAAGCCTCTTTGTAGTCGGCAGAAGATATCATAGGCAGATTCTGAAGCTCTTCTATCGTTCTGGCTTCTCTAGTTTCGCCCCTCTTGAGGCCCCAGGCCCTTCGATAGATAGCTGACCTAGAAGCTCTCTCTACAATCCTAGAGGAACTCAACAACTCCCCTTGATGTGCAGAGAGCCCAGAAAGAGGTTCTACCTCTATCTCAGCCAGCTCTTCTAGAGCATTCGACCACTCGCTTTTACTCAAAGCTAAAGCCTTAACATTTGTACATTTGTTATAATATATAAAGCATTGCCAGCGATGAAGCTAGATACGAGGTTGGTGTAAAAAAATTGAATCAGCTATGCAGTGCAATATCCAATCTCATCAAGCTGGCATCGATCTAGAAAAACCTTGAATTAATCTAACAGCCAAGGTTCACACAGTTGGCCCTCCTAGGAATTGTAAAAAGTGTATACGGCTGTAGAACAAGGCCAGCATTGAAAGCGGATCCGTGACAAGACTTAAGTCGGTCTATTCAGTCCTCTCCCTGCTTGGTCAGCAGATCTATGGCGTTCTCGAGCTCTTCCCTCTCTGAAGCTAGCTTGTTCAGCTCGGCCTCCAAGGCTTGAGTTTTGCTCTCGTACTCAGCCTTCGTTATCTCCTCCAGAGCAAATCTGGCCTTGAGCTCCTCCTGCTGAAGCTTCAACTCTTCTATTCTCTCCTCTATGGCCTTCAGTCTCTCTTTGGCCGCCTCTTCTAGCTTCCTCAGCTCGTTCACCAGGATGTCCTCTTTCTCTTCATACTCTGCATCTATCTTCTGGAAGGTACGCTCGCTGATCTCCTTAGACAGGAGCAGCTCCCTCAACTTCTCCCTCTTTTCTCTGATTTCTTTCAGCTTTCTGGCGATGGTGGATATCTTCTGAGCCTCCTCAGGAACAGCCTCCTTGGGGACCGGAGGAGCCTCGCCGAGGAGCCTTGCCTTCTCTCTCTTGTATTCCTCCTCGGAAATCTGGCCCTCAATTAGCTTTTCCTCCAGCTCAAGGAGTTTTATTTGACGGGTTATCTCCTCCTTCTTCGCCTTGTACTCAGCCTCAGAGATCCTCCCCTCTAGGAGGTCTTCCTCCAACTTCTCAAGAGCGGCCTCAGCCTCTTCCTTAGTGGCAAAGGCGGGAGAACCCATCCACACCGACCTACATCTGTTCAAATGGATTGCCATTAATGGTTGCGCCAGACGGAGAGTTGTGACGGCGATCGCCGCTAATTCGAGTTCAGTGCTTCCAAGTGCATCAATCAAATGAGAATTTCCTCCTAGAAGCCTGCGCGTGGCAACTAGTCAAGGCTTTATGGAATGCGCCTGAGTTTCACCTCGTTGAGAGTCAGGGTCGGCCGCAGGGTCTTCGCCAAGAGCGTGCCAGACAGGGAGTTCCCGGAGGTCGTAGAAGAGATCAGGAAGATCTGCAGGTTCGACCCTCTGAGGGCAGAGTGGGTGCTAGACCCCAGACTCGCGCTGGCCAGGGGTTGGGAAACCCTCAGACGCTTCGGAGTACCCGACGAGCTGGTGGGGGAAGTTCTCAAACTCACAAAGGAAGATGTGGAAGAGGAACTTGAGCGGTACCTCCGAGACGGCGTGCTTGCCGTCTTCTGCCCAGGCAGGGAGAACCCTCCCGCGCCGTTCAAGAGGGACGGGGACTTCTTGGTGCTGCCATCGTCAGACCTGCTCGCCCTCGTGGAGCAGGTCGGTAGAGAGGAAGCCGTACGGAGGGTAAGGGAGGTCGCCTCCAGGGGCTACTGGAGGGAGGCGCACCTGCACTCCCTGCTGGCTGAGCTCGGGGCCGCGGGGAAGCTAACTTTAGAGGACCACGAGGAGGGGTTGCTGCTCGTCGCCACGGGCCTGTCGGAAGACCAGCTGAGGGAGCTCGAGGACACGTTCTACATTCAGTACAACGTTCAGACCAGGTCTGGTCTCGAGAGCAGGCTGGTGAGAATTGCCAGGAGAGTGAGGCGCGGTTCCTACGTGGTCCCGCCCTTCATGTTCCACCACCTCAAGAGGTTCGCCGAGGAGCACGGCCTCAGATTTGAGGACAGGGTCACGTGGCCCTCCGACCCAATAGAGATTCGAAGAAAAGATTACGACCTCTTTCCCTTTCAGGCAGAAGCCGTCTCCTCCTGGGAGGCCGCGGGGAGGTTCGGCACGGTAGTCATCCCGACGGGGGGAGGGAAGACCTACGTCGGGCTAGAGGCGATTGCTAGGACGGGGCTAAAGACGCTCGTGTGCGTCGTAACCATGGAGCTGGCCACTCAGTGGAGGGAGTTCCTCGAGGCAAAGCTGGGCGTGACTGTGGGCGAGTTCAGCGGCAGGGAGAAGACCCTGGGCCGAGAAGTCGTGGTGGGGATCTACAACTCTGTGGCGAAGCACGTGGAGAAGCTGAAGGACCTGTTCGGTCTCGTGATCTTCGACGAGGTGCATCACGTCCCGGCCTCGACGTTCAGGAAGATCGCCTTCGTCAGCAAGGCTAAGTTCAGGCTCGGCCTATCGGCCACGCCCGAGAGGAGCGATGGAAATGAGCACCTCATATTCCTAACGGCGGGAGATGTCGTCTACAAGATAGGGTACAGAGAGCTGGTGAGCGCCGGCATCCTGGCCCCGCTGGAGCACAAGGTGCTGAGGGTCCAGCTAGCTGACGACGAGCGTCGTGCCATGATGGCTCAGCTGGCCAAGGTCAGGGACGAGAACGCGAGGCTGGCTGTGATGAAGAAGTATGCACTGAGGGCCAGGGCTAAGATCCCCGTCGTGGCTGGAATCGTGGAGGCCGAGAAGGGCAGGAAGATCCTGATATTCTGCGAGTACATAGATCAGGCGGAGGCGATACAGGAGGAGCTGGAGAGGCGAGGGATCAAGTCGGCCCTGCTCGTGGGGAAGACCAGGGAGCGTGAGGAAATATTCGACGCATTCAGGAGGTGCGACCTAGACGTGATCGTGACCACGAGGGTTCTCGACGAGGGGATAGACGTGCCGGACGCCGACGTCGCCATCATAGCGAGCGGCAGCGGGTCGCCCAGGCAGATGGCCCAGAGGGTTGGGAGGATCCTCAGGGGCAAGCCCGGGAAGGTGGCCAAGGTATACGAGGTCGTGGCGAGGGGAACAATCGAGGAGGCGCTGGCAAAGAGGAGAAGAAAAGCGCTAGCAGAGTACGTACCCTCCCTAGCCGCTCAGGAGAGGAGGCGTAGGAGGAGACCTGGCAGGCTCCCCTTATCCTGATAGACGCTGCTCCCCATGCTAGCGTCGAAACAACATTATGGTGTGGCCAGAAGTTGAAGCCTCGTGGCTGGAGGGGGTGACGCTCTCCTCGAGCTGAAGAGGTTCTTGAGGCCTGACGCGTTGGCCCTGCTGCTTACCGTCGTTATCGCTGCCTGCCCTCCCTCGATTCTCCTGCTTGGATTCATGTGCGACGAGACTCTGGGGTTGAGCTTCCTCTCCACGCCTCTCTATGGGATTGGGGAGGTCCTCTTCGAGGCGGTCTTCTTCCCACTCATTCTGGGAGAGGGTTCGTTTCTCAGCCTCGCGCTCACGCTTCTGTGGATCTACTTGCTCGCCTGCGCGATCAGGAGCGCCTTCAGATCCTTTGAAGTGAGCTAGCCACACTGCGCGCTGAGACAGTCCGATCGCCGCATCAGGGATCCTGTCTCGGCGAACCGATTGTTGCAGGATATGGACGCAGAATCAACGAAGCCGCTGCTTGAGAGATTTGCTTTTACACTGAGAGTGAGCATATTCTCATGAGGGGATGTCGGCAACCTTCGACAGACGCTGGCTCAGGTATCCCTTCGCCGCCCTAGTTGGTCTCGAGGAGCTGAAACTCGCTCTTCTAGCCGTCGTTGTCAACCCGAAGATCGGCGGGCTCCTCATAAGGGGCCCCAAGGGCAGCGGGAAGAGCACGGCCGTCAGAGCCTTAGAGGACCTCCTGCCAGAGATTACCGTCGTCAAGGGGTGCAGGTTCCACTGCGACCCCAGCTCCCCGAACCTCTGCTGGGAGTGCAGGGAGAGGATCGCGTCTGGCGAGAACCCTCTCCCCACCCAGAGGATCCGCATGAGGGTGGTCACGCTCCCGCTGAGCGCCACGGAGGACAGGGTTGTGGGCAGCCTCGACGTCGAGGCCACTCTCAAGAGCGGAACGATCAGATTCAGGCCCGGCATCTTGGCAGACGCAAACAGGAACATCCTCTACGTCGACGAGATCAACCTGCTGCCGGACTACTTGGTGGACGACCTGCTGGATGTGGCCGCCTCAGGCGTTAACGTGGTGGAGCGCGAGGGGGTGTCGGTAGAGCACCCGTCCGAGTTCATCCTGATCGGCTCGATGAACCCAGAGGAGGGGGAGCTGAGACCCCAGCTCTTGGACAGGCTCGCTCTGTCCGTGACGGTCGAGGGATCCTACAGCCCGGAAGAGCGCGAGGAGATCATAAGGAGGAACGCAGAGTTCAAGGCAGACCCCGTGGGCTTCTACCGGAAGTACGCGGAGAGGCAGGAGGAGATAAGGGGGAGGATAGCCAAGGCGCGGGAGATCCTGCCCCGAGTGAGGGTTCCGGATGAGATAGTCAGGGGCATCGCTGAGCTCTGCTACAAGCTGGAGGTGGATGGCGTGAGGCCAGACATCGCCATATATGAGACGGCCAGAGCCCTGGCGGCCCTCAGGGGAAGCAAGGAGGTCGACTGGGAAGACGTTAGGATAGCCGCAAAGTTCGCGCTAGCCCACAGGACCAGGGCTAAGGGGACGCTCGAGCCCGCTAGCCCGGAGGAAATAGAGGGAGCTATTTCTGTTGTGAGGTCTGAGTCAGAGAGGCGACCTAAGAAGGAAAAGAGGAAGGTAAGCCCTGAGGAGGCCATTCGGAAGGGGAGAATAAGGCTTCCCGCGGTGCCAGTCCCGGTCCCCTTCTTTCTGCTATTGATGGCGGCCCTGGGGGTCGCCTCTGCCATGCTGCTTCCGAG
>DRBY01000114.1 GCA_011042755.1 Thermoproteota archaeon
CCAGAGGTCTGATGCGTCTCTGATTTCGACCCGCCCACTCTCTACCGCCAAGTAGACTGGGCGCTCAGAAGCTCCCCTCACCACGATGAAGTCGATCCCGGCCATCCTGAGCCTGGGCCCGAAGAACCCTCCAGCGTTGGAGTAGCCAATGCCTCCGGTGAGGGGCGACTTGGCAGCGACCACGTACCTGCAGGCCGATGGCCAGGCAGCGCCGGTGAGCGGTCCCGTGGCAAATATCAAGACATTGCAAGGAGACAGGGGATCTAGCCCGGGCTCCAAGAGGGAGTATAGGAGAGCTGAGGCCGCGCCCCTGCCGCCTATGTATCGAGCTAGCACCTGCTTGTCCAGCTCTACGAGCTTCACGCTACCATCGCCTAGGTCTACAACTGCCGTCTTACCCCTGAACCCACGCGTGCGATCGCCCTGCGACTTAAAAGCACCTCCGGGCCGGAGCGAGGGGTCAACTTGATAGACCTTCTGCTCAAGGGCGGCAGGGTCTACCTAGAGGGCGAGCTCAGGGACATCTGCGTTGGAGTCGACGGCGGGGTAATCGCGGCCTTTGGGAAAGAGCCAGCTATGCCCGACGCGGATGAAGTGATAGACCTCTCCGGAAAGGTCGTGCTTCCTGGCGCCGTCGATCCCCACGTCCACATATTCTCTCCGGGCTGGATACGGGAGACCTTCCGGTCAGGGACTGCTGCGGCAGCCGTGGGCGGGGTGACGACCGTCGCCGACATGGCCTCTGTAGGAGAGTGGCACACCGCGAGCGTGGATGTCTTCAAGAGAAAGCTGGAGCGAGCGGAGAGCGAGTCAATCGTGGACTTCGCGCTGTACTGTGGAGAGATACACAGGGAGAGCGACTTGAATGAGATCCCCGACATCCTGGCGCAGGGTTCGGTCGGCCTCGGAGAGATAATGATGTGCGAGCCCGACCCCATCCCAGACTCTCCCACGCTCCTCAGAGCCATGCGCCTAGCAGCCGAGGCGGACGCCGTGATCTCAGTTCACGCCGAGGACAGGGAGATCGTCAGCAAGTCGGTCTCTGAGGCGAAGGCTGGGTGGAGCGGTGAGATGGAGGAGTTCAGCAGCTCCAGACCGGACATCGCTGAGGCCAAAGCCATACTCGACGCCGCCATCCTCGCCTCAAAAGCCAACTGCAGGCTGCACATCTGTCACGTCTCAACGGAGGCGGGAGTTAAGGCGCTCAGATCGGCGAAGGAGATCCACCCTCAGACTACGGCAGAAGTGACTCCTCACCACCTGGTGCTGACGGTAGAGGACTACGAGAGGCTGGGGCCGCTCCTGATAGTTACCCCACCCGTTAGGACTGGGCGAGACGCGGCCGCGCTCTGGCAGGCCCTGTCTTCTGGTCTGATAGACGCCATTGCGACCGACCACTGCGCCTTCTCCCGAGAGGAGAAGGTGGGAGACACCCCCTGGGATATCCCAGCCGGTCTGCCTGGCCTAGAGACGGTCGTCGTGGTGCTGTGGAGCGAGGGGGTCGCCAAGGGCAGGATAAGCCTCAAGAGATTCGTGGAGGCGACCTCGGAAGTGCCGGCGAGGATCTTGAGAATCGACCATCGGAAGGGAGGGATAGCCGTAGGAAAGGATGCCGACCTGGTGGTTATTGACGCCTCGCACCGTGGGAGGATCGGGCGTGAGGACATGATGTCGGTGGCCGACTACACCCCGTTCGAAGGCCTTGAGGTATCCTGCAGGGTCGCGATGACGCTAGTTCGAGGTCGCGTGGTCGCTAGAGACGGCTCTGTAGAGGCAGAGCCTGGCTATGGAGAGTTCATCAGCAGGCGTTCCTAGCCAGGGAGCGTAGGTAGAGACCTCAACTCTTTGCAGCTAGGGCGACCGCGACCGCCGCGTACACTCTCGAGGCAATCGCTATCTGGTGCTTCGAGACGCGTTCTTCAGGCGTGTGCGCTAGCTCGGGGTCCCCCGGACCGTACGCTACGGTTGGTATCCCCAGGTCGTTGACAAGAAAGTCCATCTCAAAGTACCCGCTGGAGAACTTCAGCTTGCCGCGATCTCCAGTCACGCCCTCATGAGCTTCGCTTATCTGTCTAACTATGTCCTCTTCAGGATTCACGAGGCACGGCTTCAGCCCTCTCTTCTTGATGGGCTCCCACCCCCAGTCCGGCCTGTCTACACTCAACTCCGCTCTGAAGTCGGGATCCGACCTGCCGAACTCGTCGAGGATCTCCCTGATCTCCCTGAGAACATCTCCCGGGGTCTCTCCGGGGACGAGCCTCCTGTCTATCCAGATCGAGCAGGAGTCTGGTACAACGTTGTAGGCCTCCCCTCCCCGTATTAGACCCACGTTGAGGGACCCCCTGACCTCCCCGACGCCGGGGACGGTCACGCTCCTGGGCTCCAACTCCTCTAGAGCCAAGAGCACCTTGGCCATCTTGTAGACCGCGTTGATCCCTCTCCAGGGGGCGGAGCCGTGGGCAGCCTTTCCGAACGTGGTGATCTTCACGGGGAGGGTACCCTTGCAGCCCACAGCGATCTCCAGCCCGGTTGGCTCGGTGCAGATCGCCGCGTCGGCCTTGAAGCCGTCCTCCACCAGAGCGTAGCTGCCCCTGTGCTCCCTCTCCTCGTCTACGACTCCCAGGAAGGCTAGTCCTTTTCTGAGCTCAACGCCAGAGTCCACGACGGCTTTTAGAGCGGCAATCGAGGCCGCCAGGCCCGCCTTCTGATCGCAGGATCCCCTGCCGTAGATGTACTCTTCGTCCTCTTTAGCCGAGAAGGGGTCCTCCATGCCGTAGGGTGGGACTGTGTCCGTGTGGCCGTGAAACGCAAGCGCTACGCCTTCCTCCCCTCCCTTCAGCACGCCAATCACGTTGAACCTGTCGCCCTGAACCCTCCTCAGCTCGACTTTGAGTCCCAGGCCGCTGAGCTCCTCTGCCAAGAACTTCGCTATCTCTCCCTCCTCGCCCGTCACGCTGGGTATCCTAACCAGCTCCTTGGTCAGCCTGATGGCGTACTCCACGTCAACCCCTGGACTCCCCGACCTCACGCCTCACCACCTCCAGGTCGGAGACGATCCACTCGACTACCCTCCCGAATATCTCCTGGCCCATCTCTTTGGAGGCCTCCCGAATAGCCTCCTCGAGGCTGCCCTCGATCTCATCCGTGAGCCACGGCCTGATCAGGTACTCTAGCCTCGCCGAGAGAGAGGGCGCTCTCTCCTCCCCTGCTTCGCCACTGACGCTCGGCTTCGTGCCCACCAGGTGCATGGTCAGCGAGGCCTCGGCGACGCAGTAGCCATAGAAGTCCCCCCCTTCTATGCACCTCCCGACGAGCTGCCAGAGGTCGGCTATCAGTACCTCGGCTCTCCTCCTGCGCCTCACCTGTCTGGCCACGGCCTCGAGTATCCCCGAGTTGCCGGCGTGCCCGTTCACCAGCAGCACCACGCTGAAGCCGCCGTCGAGGAGTGAGTCTACCACGGATTCCACGAGGCCCGCATAGATGGACGCTGGGAGCCAGACGACCCCGGGGCCGACGTGCTCTGGAGAGTGGCCGTACGGTATGGCCGGGGCTAGGGCGCAGTTTACCCTCTGCGCGACCTCCCTCGCCACGGCTGACGCGAATATGGTGTCTATCCCCATGGGGAGGGGGCCGTGCAGCTCGGTCGACCCTAGTGGCTGGACCACCGTGGGGGCTGGGTCCTCTGACAGGTATCTCTGCAGATCCCCGATCGAACACCCAGCCAGCAGGAGCAGATTACCCACCCCCAGTCAGCTCGATCAGCAATCTCAGGGCCCTCTCCCTCTCCTCGTCAGGGGCGTCTACCACTCTCAGCGCTCCGCTGGGGCAGATCTTCACGCAGGGAGGCTCTTCAGAGCAGACCTGGCACTTCACCGCTCTGCCGCCGAGCACTCTCACGGCTCCGATTGGGCAGGCTGAGGCGCAGGTCCCGCAGGCGACGCAGGAAGCCTCGTCCACCTTGACTATACCGCCTTCGACCCTCAGGGCGCCGGTCGGGCAGGCGTCCACGCACGGGTGCTCTGGGCACTGCACGCACACGATGGGCAGGCCGTGTCCCGCCCTCGACTCCAGAACCCTCATCCTCGCCTTCGCCGGCGCGAACTCTCCCTCAAGGCTGGAGGAGCAGGCCAGCATGCACTCAAAGCAGTACACGCACCTGGAGGGATCTGGTATCACCGCGAGGACCATTCCACACACCTCCCACTACGGCAGCTTGCCCAGCCTGGCCAGCTCGTCGGCGACATCCTCGAGTCCCAGATCGACGAGCTTCTCGCGCGGTATCAGGCCGGTCTCCACGTCCCAGCCCCTCGCCCTGTAGTACTCGTCGAGCATCTGATCCAGCTCAACGATCTGCCCCTTGCACCCTCCAGTGGGCGCCGGTTCCTTAGTGAACCTCTCCGGCAGGGAGTCGCTGGCCCTCGTTACCCCGTGCTTGATCAAATAGGCCCTCCTGATGTTCACTATCCTCTCTGCAGTCCTCTTCATCTCCTCCACCGACACATCTATGCCCGTGACGATCGTGTAGAGCCTCGCCAGATCCTCCCAGTAGAACAGCGGCGGGAAGAGCCAGCCGGCAGTGACGCAGATGACCATGCTGCTAACGGCTGCGGCCAGATCCTCGCAGTCCTTCGCCATTATGCCCTTGTACTTCGGGCTGAACCTGTCAGCCATCTCGGGCAGGTACTGCTCTCCGTACCTCTCCCTGATGGCCTCCTCGAAGCCGACCTCGTCCAAGAACGTGCTGTGCGTCAGGTGATCGGCCCCCCTCGCGGCCGTGGCGTGAGCGAGCCCCATGCTCTTCTGGGCCCTCCCGTCTTGCGCCGGTATCTCCAGCCCCTTGACATGCATCGCGTACTTCTCGGTACCCCTCCCTATGATCTGAGATGCTCTGCGGCTCCCCTCGGCCAGCACGTCGCCGAACCCCTCCCTGAACGCGGTCATGCGAACGAGCCTCTCCACGAGGTCCTTGTCCCCCCACCTTATCTCCAGCCCTCCAGTGTCCTCCTTCGTCAGCAGGCCCCTCTCGTAGCACTCCATCGCCCAGGCGATGGTTCCGCCAAGGGAGATCGTGTCCATCCCGAGCCTGTCGCAGAGCCAGTTCATCCTGATGATGAACTCGGGGTCGTCTATCAGGACGTTCGAGCCTAGAGCGCATATGGTCTCGTACTCGGGGTGATCTCCTATCGTGTCGCCCAGCTTGAGGATGTTCTTGCAGTGGAACCTGCAGGAGAAGCAGGCCCTCTTCGCCACCCTGTACCCCCAGACTACCTTCTCACCGCTTATCTCCTCGGCCCGCTCGAAGGATCCCATGTAGTGGTTCTTCGTCGGGAACCTCCCTATGACGTTCATGGGAAGCACCAGCAGGGGCGTCCCAAGGTCCCTGTAGGTCTCGGAGAAGGGGCTCTCGTCTATCTTCCTCATGGCCTCCTCGAGCATCTCCTCGAATCCCCGAGGGTCGGCGACCTTGACTCCGCCCTCCCCACGCAGCGCCACGGCTTTGAGCTTCTTCGAGCCCATCACGGCCCCAATACCAGCCCTGGCGGCGACGCGTCCCTTGCCGGTGACGATGGCGGCGAACTTGACGAGGTTCTCCCCCGCCTGGCCAATTGTGGCCACTCTGACGTCTTCTCCGTGTCTCTCCCTCAGGGTGTCCTCCGTCTCCCAAGTGTCGAGCCCCCAGAGGTCGGAGGCGTCCCTGATCTCGGCTCTGCCGTTCTCCACGTAGAGGTAGACGGGCTTCTCGGACCTCCCCACGACTACTATGGCGTCGAAGCCGGCGTACTTTATGTACGGGGAGAAGTGCCCTCCGGAGTTGCTGTAGCCAGCCAAGCCAGTGAGGGGAGACTTGGCGGCCACCTGAAGCCTCCCGCTGCCCGGCCAGCTGGTGCCAGTGACCGGGCCGGCCGCGAGTATCAGGACGTTCTCAGGTCCGAGCGGATCAGTGTCGACGTCGGTCAGGTCGTAGAGGAGCCTCATGCACAGGCCCATTCCGCCAAGGTAGTTCCTAGCCAGGCTTGGGTCGAGCTCCTTCCCCTCAGCCTTCCCCCTCGTGAGGTCAACCCAGAGGATCTTGCCAGCGTATCCGTACATCGATCACCACCCCAGCGCCCTAACGGGGCAGGTTGAGACGCAGAGCCCGCAGGCGGCGCAATGAGCCTCGTCGACATCCGCCGTGCCGTTGACTACGGATACGGCCCCCCTTGGACACACCCTCTCGCAGAGGCCACACCCGGTGCACTTCTCAGCGTTCACGCGAGGAGGACCAACTCTCAGGGGCCCGCCCTCCTCCCTCTGCTTTATCCTCTCTAGGGCGGCGCCCCTGATCTCGCTCACGCTCTGAATGCCATTGGACTCCAAGAACGAGGCGAGCCCCCTCACGATCTCCCCTATCACGCCTACTCCCTTGAGGAGTGGAACTGTGCAAATCTCTACGGCCCACGCACCCACCAGCAGGGCCTCCACCACATCCTCGGCGCTCGAGATCCCACCGCAGGCGATCACGGGAGCGCCCAGCTTCCGGGTCACTAGGGCCGTGAAGTACATGGTGAACGGCTTAATGGCCGGGCCCGAGAGCCGACCCGACCCGTCTGCCTTCCCCAACACGGGCTCCCTCGTCTTAACATCAACGTGGAGGGCAGGCCCGTATGTGTCGCTTATCACCACTGCGTCTGCTCCAGCCCGCATCAGCCGGGAAGCTATCTCCGTGACGTACTCGTCCATGAGCACGGGTATGGACACCTTCGCAAACGTGGGGAGACCCGACTGGGCCTTTGCCTCCTTCACCTGATCTGGGAGGTCCCTTGGGTCGTAGAGACACGTCACCTCGATGGCGTCGGCTCCAGCACCTGAAACCGCCTCTGCCAGCTCTCCAACCTCATCTGCCGACCCAGAGAGGCTGACAACGCTCGCCACGACCTTAACGCCAAGCTTCTTAGCTCCGGGTATTCCCTCCTCGACCCAGTAGCTTAACGGCTTCTCTGACCAGTCTTCACAGTTTAGGAGGCCGAACCCTAAGAGTCGATACATGTTTGGCCTGGGAGGTGACGCCGGTCGGACGGCTATCGTTTTCGTTACCACAGCCCCAGGCCCTTGGGAGGCTACGCGCCCAATCGTATGGAGATCCGCTGTTAGAGGTCCCGAAGCTATAATCAAGGGATTTAGCAGTCCCAATCCACCAATCTCAACGCTGAGATCCATGAGGATCTAGGCAGAGGACACGTCAGGCACATAATAATCGTGAATTCCGAGCGTGGCTAGCCCTCCTGCAAAACCCTGAGAGCCTCTTCGACGCTTGAGCCCTCATGAACCATTGCGCGAAGGGCTTTGACAGCCGCCACTGGGTTGTCTCTCTGCCACACATTTCTTCCAAAGGCTATCCCAGCGGCCCCCGCGTCTAGAGCGTCTCTTACCATCCTCAGCAACTGCTCGTCGCTCTCAACCTTAGGCCCGCCGAGTATAAGTATCGGGAGGGGACAAGACTGAACTACGGCTCTGAAGCTCTCTCCTTCGCCTGTGTAGAAGGTCTTAACGATGTCTGCCCCTACTTCAAAGGCTATTCTGGCCGCTCTGGCAACCACATGGGGATCGAGGTTCTTCTCTCGAGGGTACATCTCAGCCATGAGGGGCATGCCCCACTCCTCGCAGACTCTAGCAACATCCGCTAGTGCGTCGATGTACTCATCCTCTTCCGGGCAATTGGTGAAAACCATCAACTTGACAGCATCAACCCCGGCTCTTAGGGCTGCCTTAATCATGGATCTGAAGTCGACCCTCCTCCTGAACGGGAGGCTGGCAATGACCGCTACCTTTCCGGCGGCCTCCTTTGCTACGTATCCTACAGTCCCCAAGTTTACCATGACAGCGTCGGCTCCGCCCTCCGCTGAGGCTGCTACGACCTTCCTTAAGTCCTCAATGCCCTTCATCGGACCAAATGCCACCCCGTGGTCTGCTGCTATGACGACTGCCCTCCCCTCACGGAAGATCCTAGCCACGCGGAGTTCCTTACCGACCATAGCTAACCCCTGAGAGGCCACGTTCTTTTGTTAAAAGCAAGAGCGTTTAGGCAGCGGGAGCCCTCTTTCCCCGCTGGCAGGCCATGGAATCTTTGTCCCGCCAGCGTCACCAAGTATTCGCCTTCCTACACAGACCACGCGCTGTGCTTGAAGACGATCACCCTCATCACGTCTGCCGCGTCTTCGGCCACGTCTGCGGCGTACTCTAGGAACTCCACTAAGTCCCTGAGGTTGAGTAGCGTCAGCACGTCGATCCTCTCCGCGTGCCCCTCGAGCTCTGACAGCGCCCTCTGATGTAGGATGTCCAGCTCCGTCTCGAGGTCGCCAACCTCCTCTATGAGGGGGAGAGAACCCTCCAGATCTTCTCCCATGAGCTTCAACGCCTCCGTAAGAAGCTCAACCTCTCTAGACAATCCGTCAAGGAACTCGGAGAGAGTGGACTTCAGCTCCTCTGAGATCTCGCCGGGTTCTACGAGCAGCAGCCGCCTGGAAGAGCCTAGAGCGAAGGCAGCTACTCGATCGATCCTCTGTGTGAGTCTGGCGAAGTCAGCCTTGTCCTGCCCCCTCAGGACGCTCAGCCACAGAGACCTGTCTATCGTAACCCTGAGCTCGTCGGCGGCGTCCTCTAGCTCCTTTATCCTCTTGGCGAGCATCTTTGCTCTCTCGAGATCTCCTCCCCTATAGGACTCAAACATCTCCTTGAGGACCTCAACCGCCTCCTTGACCTTCTCCGCGTGCCTCACGACGTCCGGGTAGGCCGGCCAGAAGGGCCGAGTCTCCTTCACGCCAGTGGCTATGGCGATCGCTCCAACTCCCAGCAGGGCGATGGTCAGCAGGAATGCGTAGCTGTACCCCCACCCCGTCACCAAGCCCAGGGCCAGCGCTCCGGTGAAGTACCCGTAGTCTCTTATCGACCTGTACAGCCCTATGGCCCTCCCCTTAACGCCAGATGGCACGACGTCGGTTGAGATGGCGGGCATTATCGGGTAATATAGGCCAACACCCAAGCCAATCATCCCCGCCGACACGAGATCTAGGTAGAAGCTCTTGCCGAAGTAGACCCCGAATATGCCGAGGGCCTTCAGCCCGAGCCCAAGAGCCGAGGGGACCTTCCTACCAAGCTTGTCTGAGATCCTGCCCGTGAACGGCATCGAGGCGGCCCAGACGAAGGTCGAGACACCCTGAACCCAGCCGATGTGCTCATCTGTATAGCCTAGGGACGCAAGGTAGAGCGGGAAGACTCCCCAGATGAGTGTGTCTGAGAACTTGGCTATGTGTCCCAAGAAGTAGGCGACCCTTAGGGTCCAGCTCTTGAGGCACCTCCCGTAGACCTCTAGGGTCGACATCTCAGAGCCTGCTCCCCTCTCGCCAGCGAAGCCAGCCAGGGCCCTCGTCTCCCTTATCCCTAGCAAGGCTACGGAGAATGCGAGAGCCGCCGCGCTCACCGAAATCCAGAAGGCCTCATGGTGACCCTTAGCCTGCGACACGTAACCAGCCAGCACAGAGCCAATGCCGTACCCACCGTAGACAGAACTCTCCATGAGGCCAAAACTGAAGGCCTGCTCGGATGAGGCCCCGATATCGGAGAGCGCTATCATCGCGGCGGCCAGCAGCATGCCCTGGCCAGCCCCGATCAGAAGGTTCGCCAGCCCTACTGCGGCTAGGGTCTTCCCGAAGAAAAGCGTGAGCGCTCCTATCAGGTAGATTCCGCTTCCCAACACAGCCGCAGTCTTCCTTCCAATTCTGTCGGATATCCAGCCCCCAATCAGGTCGATAGTTCCCTTCAGCAAGCCGAAGCTGAGGATGGGCAGGTAGACGAGAATGTAGTATAGCCTCTGAGCCTCCTCTCCAAGGAGTTCACTCGAGTAGAGCGAGATCACAGTCCTCTGAACCCCAGTCGCTGTTCCAACTGAGAGGGTAGCCATGAGAAAAGCTGCGACGAGGACTTTGTTCCTGTGGAGACCCGTTGTGGCTTGCGTCAATTCCATCGACCTCAGCCTTCAACCGGAGTCTTTCACAAATATAATCCATATTGCTTATACAAACTCAGCAATTACATACACAATCACGCAAGCGACTTTACAGCGGAGAAGTTCTCTAAGCGAAGGCGGATAGGCGTACTCATTCTCCTGAGCGAACCCGCGGGACTCTCTGCAGTTCAATATTGGGTCTGGTACGCCACGAGGTGATATCCAGTCCTCCAGAAAGGTGATTGGGCTTGAAGAGGCGTTAGTGTGAGATATTTTAATTGAAAAAAGGCTCATAGCAAGGGCAGGGGATTTTCTGTGGCCGAGGTAGAACTTGTTCACTTAACAAAATACTTCGGTAACGTGAGGGCAGTGGAAGATGTAAACCTCCGCGTTGAGGACGGGGAGTTTGTGACACTCCTTGGCCCGTCTGGGTGCGGAAAAACAACCACTTTGAGGTGCATAGCAGGTCTCGAGGAGCCTACTTCTGGCGAGATATACATAGGGGGTGAGCTCGTAAACGACCTCTCTCCAAGAGAGAGGAACGTCGCGATGGTGTTCCAGACCTGGGCTCTATATCCTCACATGAAGGTCTTCGACAACATAGCATTTCCGCTCAAGCTGAGAAAGTTACCAAAGGATGAAATCAAGAGGAGGGTTCGAGAGGTGGCAGAGCTGTTGAAGATAGAGAACTTGCTAGATAGGATGCCTAGAGAGCTCTCTGGCGGTCAGCAGCAGAGAGTTGCTTTGGGCAGAGCCCTTGTGAGACAGCCGAACGTCTTCCTGATGGATGAGCCCCTGGCTAACCTAGATGCGAAGCTGAGAGTCTACATGAGAGCCGAGCTGAAGGCGCTCCAGAGGAGGCTAGGCATCACCACGATATACGTGACCCACGACCAAGTAGAAGCCATGACCATGTCTGACAGGATAGCCTTAATGAACGAGGGACGTCTCCAGCAGATCGGAACGCCCGACGAGATATACAACCACCCGGCTAACCTCTTCGTAG
This sequence comes from Thermoproteota archaeon, assembly GCA_011042755.1. The sequence goes on from DRBY01000114.1 coordinate 10,989, forward strand.
CAGGCTTCATCGGCAGCCCGCCCATGAACTTCATAGAAGGCGACTTCGTTGAAGAAGACTCGACTGCGTACGTAGACTGCGGGGCATTCAGAGTAGACGTCACGGAGTTTAGAGATCTGATAAAGAAAGAGGCATCGGGTAACGCGCTGGTCATCGGGATAAGGCCAGAGCACATAAGACTTAGCAGAGAGCCTGCTAAAACGGCCATCTCTGCTGAAGTCTATCTCGTCGAGCCCCTTGGGGGCGAGACTATTGTGGACCTAAAGGTTGATGAGACGATCTTCAAGGTCAAAGAAGATGCTGACTTCAGGGCTCTCCCCGGAGAGAAGGTGTGGATGGATTTTGACAGGGGGAAGATGCACATATTCGACAAGGCTACGGAGAGAGTGATAGTGTAATGCCCCTTGTCGAGCCTGCTGGCAAAAACAGCCTGAAAGACTACATCCCCATAGTTGGAGAGGCAGAGATAGAGTCGATCAGGGGGCTTGCTGAGAGAGTGAGGGGCCTCTCTGTGGTACACGTGAACTCGACTAATTTTGGGGGCGGGGTAGCAGAGATCCTGCACCGAATGGTTCCACTGATGCGAAGCGTTGGCTTAGATGCCCGATGGGCCGTCATAGAGGCGAACCAAGAGTTCTTCAAAGTGACCAAGTTCAAACTACACAACGGCCTTCAGGGAGCGGACGTAACGCTCACGGATGATGAGAGAGAGCTGTACCTCTCCATAAACAAGCTAAATGCGGGAAAGCTTAACCTTGACACGGACTTTGTGGTAATTCACGACCCTCAGCCCTTGGCAATAGCCAAGTATTACAGCAGGAAGGCAAACTCCTGCTGGATATGGAGATGTCACATAGACCTCTCAACTCCCAATGAGACGATTTGGAATTTTGTCTCCAAATTTACGGACCTTTACGACGCTGCTGTATTCTCGATGCAAGAGTTCATTCGGGAGGGAATGCGAGTCAGGAAAATATCGATAATACCACCTTCAATAGATCCTCTGAGCGATAAGAATAGGCCCCTGAGAGAGTCTGAAGTGAACTCGATTCTGGAGAGGTATGATGTGGATCCCGAGAGACCTATTATCGCCCAGGTGGGGAGGTTCGACCCGTGGAAGGATCCACTTGGCGTTATCGAAGTATATAGAATTGTAAAGAAAGAGGTCCCTGACGTTCAGCTTCTGATGGTGGCGTCCATGGCCTCAGACGATCCAGAGGCCTGGTATCTCTACGAGAAGTGTGTGAGGCGTGCCGGAGAGGACTATGATGTACACTTTCTCACAAACCTAATCGGAGTTGGAGATATAGAAGTTAATGCTTTCCAAAGGGCGTCTGATGTGGTCTTAATGAAGTCGATAAGAGAGGGTTTCGGTCTAGCAGTTTCAGAGGCGCTCTGGAAAGGAGTCCCCGTTGTTGGGACTCCAGCTGGAGGCATAAAGATCCAAGTGATAGACGGGCACAATGGGTTCTTGGTGAATAGCGAGAAGGAGGCAGCAGAGAGGGTAGTTTTCCTACTCAAGCATCCTGAAGAAGCAAAGAGGATGGGGGAAAATGGGAGGGAGCACGTTAGAAAGAACTTCTTGATAACGAGGCACCTCAAGGACTATCTCAAATTGTTCAGTGGGCTAAGGATGCTCTTCGATTAGATTCCCTGCCTCACCCCTTCATTACTCCGCCCACAATTCCCTTGACATAGTACTTCTGGAGAAGCGCGTATATGATCACGGGAACCACTGAGGCCATGACGGAGGCGGCTGCCATCTGATCCCACCTGATGAGGTATCTCCCCTTGAGGGCGGGTATCGTCTGTGTTACTACCCACTTCTCTGGAGTCAGGAGGAGTACGAGAGCGAAGAAGAAGTCATTCCACACCCAGTTGAACTGGAGGGCAACTACAGAGGCCAAAGCTGGCAGAGCCATCGGTAAGACGATCTTGTAGAATATCTGAAAGTCAGTGGCCCCATCTACCCTTGCGGCCTCCTCAACTTCTACGGGCATCGTCATGAAGAAGTTCCTGAGGAAGAGAATCTGCCAGGGCAGTCCGAAGGCTGTATGCAGGAGGATGAGACCAATTCTGGTGTTTATCATATTGATCCTGCTCATGAAGCCAAACACAGGAATTATCACGGCTTGCTGTGGGACGCTCATGAGGGTTACGATGGTCAAGAATAGGAGGTCCTTCAGGATGCTTCCCCTGAACCTAGCAAAGGAGTAGGCGGCCAAAGCAGCTACAAAGAGGGGAATTATGGTCGAGGGAATTGCTATGAGGAAGGAGTTGACGAAGCCCCTGCTGAGCGGATAGGTGGGGTTGCTCCAAACAGCTTTGTAGGCCTCAAGGGTCAGCGTGAACGGGTGAATGTTCCACCAGCCCGATACAACCTCGCTGTATGGCCTGAGTGAAGTGATTAGTATACCTACATATGGTATCGCCCAAATTAAGGCAATGGACCACGCGACTAAGTGGATTATGAGTCTAGTCTTTCTGCCCCTTCTCCTCACTTTATCCTCACCGTTACTCTCATTATGTAGGCCGCCACGCCGAGCGTAAGCAAGGTCAGGAGAGTCGCCACTACCATGGCGCCGCCGTAGTCAGGAGGAACCCAGTAAAAGGCCCTGATATACATATCGAGGGCCAGTACGTTTGTGGCCCCGCCAGGACCACCCATAGTGGCGACGTAAACCACGTCGAAGATCTTCAACACCCAGAGAGTCGTCATCATCACTGCCACTAGAGTAACAGGCTTGAGTAGAGGGACGATTATTCGCCAGAAGATCGTGAAACCAGTGGCCCCATCCACCCTGGCAGCCTCGATGATCTCCCTTGGTATTGTCTCTAAGCCAGCTGAGTAGATTACCGTGTTAAAGCCGGTCCAAAGCCAGATGGAACCAGCTATCAGAGCATAGAGCGCCGTGTCTGGATACGCTGTCCAAGTTTTGACATATTCACCTAACCCAAGAAGGTTAAGTGCGGCGTTGACCACACCTGCCTCTTTATCAAAGACGAAGCGGATGAGTATGCCGCCAACTACCATGGGGACTACCATGCCCAAGAAGATCAGCGATTTGGCAATGCTACCACCTCTTACTTCTCTGAGTAAATAGGCTAAAATGAGACCTAGGAAGACGGAAGTAGGGACCATTATAGCGATCCAGATGAAATTGTGCAGTAAAGCGCCGTATGGTGGGGCCTTCAGATCTAGAAATCGATCGACGCTGATTATCCTCCTGTCGCTTAGGATCTCAACCCAGTTCTCGACCGTTACACCCTTTGCTTCGTAAGCCTCCCATTTAATGAAGCTTCCACAGATTGTATAGAGAAATGGATATATAACGAATATTATGAGGAATAAGACTGCCGGAATTAAAAAAAGAGAGGGGATCAGTCGTCTGCGCCTCATCTGGGGGGTCACCCTTCTAGGGTGCTCTTAAGGACATCATCTAGGATCTGCAGTACGTCTTCTAGGGTCTCCTCCCGAGGATCGACCCACAGACGCTTGAGCTGATCCCAGAATGTTGTTTGGAACTCTCCTCCGACCGCGTCGTCCAGATCAGGCACGACCATCTCGACCTGGGCCATCGCGTCGACCACAGCCTTGTCTGCTGGTGAGTACGCCTCAGCTGGCACGTCAAGGTTGGTTGCTAGGAAGCCGCCCTGCTTCACCATTATCTCCTGTGCCTTGGGTCCGGCAAGGTACTGCAATAGCTGTTTAGCTTCATCCGGATGCTCTGTGAAAACAGGGATTACCGCCCAGTCTCCTCCTGCGACCATTCCCCTAGTCTCGGGGAACGGGAAGAAGCCTAGGTCGTTGATGTCCTTGACCTGAGGCATCGTGGTCATCCAGTTACCCATGAAGTAGATCCCGTACTTCCCTGCCCAGAGCTTGTCTATCTGCGAGGTCCACTCGTCTGGCTCGCTGAAGTATCCAGCTGCCAGGAGGGACCTCAGGTCCTCGAAAGCGTCTCTCACTGGAGACTCGGTGAACTTCGCCTCGCCCTCTATGAGCTTGAGCTGCCACTCTGGCCCTGCCCGAGCTATGATGAAAGCTTCTGCAGTGTCTGAGAGAGGCCATCCAACGCCGTCGCCGCTGGCTATAGGCGCCTCAATCCCCGGAATGCCTTTCAGAGTCTCTAGAAGAGTCAGGAACTCCTCCCAAGTCGTAGGTGGAGTCAACCCATGGGCCTCAAAGAACGACTTTCGGTACCAGAACCCAGGCTTGCTCCACATCTTAAATGGAGCGGCGTAAATCTTGTCTCCAACCTTGACTAGCTCGATATAGCTGGGCGGGAACTTGGTGGTATCGATAAGACCTGATACGTCCATAAGGAACCCTGCCTCTCCCCACTCCCTTATGGTCGCGGGCCAGGGGAGAAGTATCACGTCCGCAATGCTCTTTCCAGCCTTAAACTGGGCTGGAAATGCTCGCAGCTCCTCCTCTGTGAGGTGAATGTGCTTAACCGATATTCCAGTCTCTTGGGTAAAGGCTTCAAGGCACTTTAGGAAGTTCTCCTCCTCCTTGCCTCCCCATAGGCTGGCCACCACTAGCTCGACGGGGGGCGCCTCGGTCGGAGGCGGGGTAGTTGGCGCCGGGGTTGTAGTTGGCGGAGGCGCAGGGGCAGCGGCTTTTCCGATGTAATATCCTACTACCCCTCCCAAGATCAGGCAGACGATGGCAATAACAGCATACGCTTTGGCTTCAGGCATTCTAAGGTAGCGGAGCGATCGGATAAACTTATAAATGTTTACAAATGATATAGGTACCTCTTTCTACAAAAACCTTAGGCCGACCCCAGCCGAGTGAGTGGCCGGGAGGCGCTGTAGAAAAGCTGGATGTTTAAACTAAAGCTTGGAGAAAAAGGCTATGTTTCAGAAGTATGTTAATCGTCCACCGAGTTATGCACTAATGCGTTTGGGAATTCGCATGCAAGTGTCAATTATTTCTAATAAGCTAAAAACTTCAGAGAGACTCGCTGTCCTTAGGAGCGGTCTAAAATCCGATTCGCCTGATCACAGAGCCTTCTTCTCCTTCTTAAGAGAGGTCTACGGCGATCATTATCACAGCAGTTATGGCACGCCGCGCGGTTCCCGCGAGAGACGTCCAGAGCGTGATGTTCAGATTCGAGCCCACGGCTCCTAGAGAGCAAGCGACGATCAGGGTCAACCTCACAACTGCTGGGATAGTCGTAGCTCAGGCCGAGAAAGTCGTTGCGGTCAAGAGTCCCCTCAGCTGGCCCCTGATGGTAGCTGTAGCTGCAGTGGTAGCATTTGCCTTCGCCGCAATACCTTCAAGAATCCGCAGGGGGCTAGCTGAACCCAGGGGCTCGTGAGTGCCTCACTCGAAGGGCTCACCAACCTGCGGCGAGTCCTCACATCTCTTTCCTAGCCCTTCTTGTGAACTCAAAGGAAACGCTCTTATTGAGGCCGTGAGGTGTCACGTCGCTGAGGGAAATGCCTTCCAAAGGCCCAGAGATTCCGCTCGAGGTCATGCCAGAGGACCAGATACCTTACATGCACTGGGGGATAATCAATAGGCACAACTACTCGCCTGAGGAGCCGATTCCCCTGAAGAGGTGGGATCCTCTGGCTTCAGCCCCGATAGAGCTGTACGACGAGGCAGGGGGCAGAGTGGTCGAGCTCTCCAGGATGAGGGGCCACTTCTCATACGTCAGCGTGGTCAGAGGGGCCAGGCCCGCAGGGGGAGATCCCTTCAGAGAGATAGAACTCGGCAACGACTTCGCAATACCGGTCACCGATGGCGAGATCCGAAGGGACAACCCGTTCTCATCAGCTCCTAGGAGGTGGAGGCTCGAGGGCAGGGCATCTACAATAATCAACAGGTTCCCGGCCATGGCCAGAGTGATAGAAGAGGACCTCCTTCCAGAACTCGAGAGGCGGGCATCGGCTCTCGGCGGGCGCGTCGCCAGAGGGGTCTGCCTAGTGACCTTCCCAAGGGACTACATTTTCACACTGGAGGCGGCCAAGCCTTCCAC
>DRBY01000040.1 GCA_011042755.1 Thermoproteota archaeon
ACATCGGTCTCGTTGGAAATCCTTTTTGACAAGAAAAGACAGCACTTGACCGCTCTGTTTCACGATTGGCCGTCTCCGATTAGTCGGGATTAAGTTTTTATTGCCCAGGCGACGTGGTATCTTGCACGGACGACGGAGGTGATGCCCCCATGCCTGAGGCCTTTGAGTTCCACGTGATTGGCGAGCTACGCGGCATAGACAGGAGTCTCTTAGTCGACCCAGAGTTCGTTTACAACGCGCTGGTTCGCGCAGTGACAGAGTCAGGGCTAACTCTGTTCGATGTCTACGTTCACCGGAGAGGCAATGGAGTCCTTGGAGTTGCGGTCATAGGCGAGTCTCACGTTGCCGTCCACACATGGCCTGAACATAACCTAGTGACCGTCGAGGTATCTTCTTGCAAGGATCCAGAGAGCACCTGGGAGGTCTTCATGATACTCAGGGACCTCTTCGGAGCGGAGTCCTACAACGCCTTGGATCTGAGGAGCGGGATAGCCCTAGTAGAGCGCCTTAAGGGAGCTGCTGGGACCACTTCCTGACCTAAGATCAGCCCTTTGGAGAAAATCTGATTATTCCCAATCCATTTTGTCTATGAGCCCCCACGCCAACGAACTCGCCCAACTTGAACAGCCTAGCTGCCCACGCTGACATCTCCTCATGCTGCTTGGGCGACCAGTTTGGATGCATTATACACTTGTAGTGCGCCCAGCCGACGAACCCAACAACGTTCTCAGTTTCTACCTCAATGGGCCTGGATGTGCAGAGTTCGTGTCCAGTCTCAACGACGCTGAGCCTAGCCCAAGAGGCGATCTCCCTAGGCCGAGGCCCATCCCCCCTTAGAGAGTTCCAGCTGATCGCTAGACCGTATATCATCAGCGAGGGAAGTGGGAATAGCCTGCAGTATGGTGTGGCCTGCCTCCTGAAGAGAGTTGGCGTTAGAAATGAGACTCTAAATGCCTTAACAGAGTCTTGTTGCTCTACCTCTTCCCACTCCACGACGCTAGACTCGGCAGAATATATCTCAAACTCGAGGCCAGCCAGTCTCACCTTTGGACTTCTAGCGGCCCAGTTCCTGATCATGCTCGACACGGCGTCGCTGAAAGTGACTACCCTCGCCCTGTAGGTTGCGCCTCTAGATACGCCTATGGCTCTCTCGCTGCACTCAACTTCCGGCTTTGACCCTGTGTAGAGCGGGGAGACGATTATGTGCCCTCTTGGACCAGCCATCCTAATGGCCCTCGCGGTTAGAGGGTCTGCAGACGAGAGCACTCTCAGAATAGCCCTCCTCAAAGGCTCCCCAGTGACGACGAGTTCACCATCGTCGTGTGCCGTGAGTTCCAAGAATATGGTCCATATTAGTGGGGGCTCCCCCAATTTTTCCACCCTCTGACCTCAGATTGCTGGGTCCATGCCATTAATCTTTTATCCCGCGTAGGGAGTCGAGATTCGTGCGTCACCGGATTCCTGGTGCTTACCGCTACGTCATGCTGGTTGGCTTACCTGCTTCTGGAAAGAATGCGGTAGCTTCTGTCATAAGCGAGGAGCTAGGGTATGTCGTCATAGACATGAGTGACTTGGTCAAAGAGGAGGCAAAGAAGCGAGGCTTTGCGATCAATAGGGAGGGGCTTAGAAGGACCGGTGAGGCACTAAGGCGAGAGATGGGTCTTTCTGCGGTAGCCAAGCTCGTATTAAGGAAGATCGAAGAAATCGAGTCGTTAAGTCCAGCCCCAGGCTACGTGATCTCCGGGATCAGGAACCAGGAGGAGGTGGACGAGATAAAGAGCAGATTTGGCGACGAAGCGGTATGCGTGGCAGTGTATGCTCCCAAGAGGCTGAGGTACCTGAGAATGCTGAAGAGGGGTAGGCAGGGATTCGACGTGCCGAGCATCGAGAGAATGGAAGAAGAGGACAGGAGGGAGGTCTCATTCTTCAGGATGGGCGACCCCTTCATACTGGCGGATGAACTCATAGTGAACTCGGGATCGATCGAGGAGTTGAGAGCGAAGGCCTTAGCCGTAGTGCTGAGGATAAGCGGCGCTTAGCTGACCGATCTCCACATAAGCCCTAGGGCCTCAGCCTCGCTTCGTGCTCTTACTATCTCGTCTCTCGTTGGCCTACGTGCTATCTCAGGGTACTTGTAAGCCCTATATTCGGGTCTGTACTGATCCATCACGTTCACCAAGGCTCTGGGCGTATTCTCAGCTATCCATCGAAGTATGGGAATCGTGCAGCACTCCACATGCCCTGGCATCACTAGGTGCCTAATCACCATCTCGGGCCAGTAGGAGTAGGCGTCCTTCAGGTTTCTCGTGACGACTTCCCTATATCTCTGAACCCCGCTGTACTTAAGGGCGTGGGAGTTCTCCCAGTACTTGAAGTCCGGGAGCCAGAGGTCCACTACTCCCAGCAGGAGTTCGGTTGAGTCTTGGGTCATGTATGTGTTGGAGTTCCAAACTATGGGCGCGCTAATCCTCATCAGCGTGAAGGCCTCGAGAATCCACGGTAGGTTTGGGGTCGGCTCTCCTCCGACCAGGTTCACATTCCTGGCTCCCCTCCCCCTCAGAGCCTCAAAGAGGGCAGCGAGTTCTTCGACGCTAGTCTCCCTACCTGAGTCAGGCCTCTGCGATATATCCCAGTTCTGGCAGAAGACGCACCTGAAGTTGCACCCGGAGAAGAATACGGTTCCTGAGGGAGTTATTGGAGGTTCTTCTCCCATGTGAATGAATGCTGAGGCTACTCTGGGTGTTGAGCTGGCTCCGCAGGCCCCAATCTCGCCTGACAGCCTATTCACACCACACCTCCTCTCGCAGAGCGCGCAGCTCTTAGCTAGCCTTCTGGCGAGCTTTACCTTGAGATCCAGCAGGCTGAACTCCGGCTTCTCTGGAAGAGGGGAGCCGGAGTCCACTGCCCTCATGAGGTCCTTGAGTTCTCCTATGAGCGCCCTGTGCTCAGCCCACTCGTCTTCTCCAGCTAGTCCGCTTGGAGCCTTCAAGCGTGAGGCTAGGACGAATTGAGCAGGAACCTCTCCTTTCGCGGCTCTTATGTAGCGGGAGAGCGCAGAACTCACCTCTCGATCTCTAAATGCCATGGCCGCGTCGGGCCGCAGGATCCACCACTCAATCGCTTCCAAGGTAGAACCCTTCCCCTAGAATAGAAAGCGCCGGGGGAGGATCCCCCGGGCGGACGACGGAGGCTACCCCCATGGACCGCCCGGCGGCCCGTAAAGCGGGCCGTGTTCTGTGCAGAATGGCCCCGCAGCGGGGGGGCCAATACAGGGCCCCCAAAACACCCCGGGAAGGGGCATCGTGCGGCAGCCGCCCCTGCTGGGGCCATGGGCCCAAGAGCCGCCGGGCGGTCCGATGCTATTAGGGGTCGAGGGGGGTAATAAAGGCTCCGGGGGGACCTCTAGCCACAAGTTAATTCTTTTTGCGGGCAGCGCGCCTTAGCGAGAGGTGTTGCGCCTGGAGTTGGACAGGGTCAAGTTCGGCCCTGCTGGCTTCCCCCTAGACGCTCCTAGACAGGAGGCTTTTGCTTACCTTGCCAAGATAGGGCTAGAGGGCATGGAGTATCAGGCAGTTCGCTCTGTTCCAAAGAAGGAGGAGACTCTCCTGAGCATAAAGCAAGATGCGGAAGAGCACGGCATTCTACTCAGCCTGCACGCGCCCTACGCTATTAACTTCGCATCCGAGGACAAGTCTAAAGCCAAGGCGAGCGTTGAAAGGTTGTTCCTGGCCTGCAAGGCGGCCTACCTGATGGGGGCCAAGCACGTCACATTCCACCCTGGCTACTACGGAAGCAGAGATCCTAACGAAGCGTTAGAGCTCACGATTAGAGGCATAGAGGCTGTCATCGGAATGATGAAGGAAGCTGGCTTCAGCGTGGAGCTAGGTCCAGAGACCACGGGCAAGCCGTCTCAGTTGGGGTCGCTCGGTGAAGTCATAGATATGGCCCAGAGATTCGACGAGGTTGTGCCGACCATCGATTTTGCGCACCTCCATGCGAGGGAGGGAGGCAGCATAAAGCGCAGGGAGGATTACGCTAGGATACTCGACAGGGTGGAGGATGGGCTCGGCGGGCTAGACGGCCTGGTGATCCACTTCTCCGAGATAGAGCTAACCAAGGCTGGCGTCGGTGAGAAGATGCACCACGAGATAGGCTCAGGATACGGCCCAGATTTCAAGGCGCTCGCCGAGGAAATGGTGGAGCGAGAGGTCAAGTGGCTCGTGATATGCGAGAGCCCGCTGCTCGAGCGAGACGCGCTGAAGATGAAGAAGATCTACCAGAGGCTACTCAAGAAGAGGGGGAGATGAGGAAGGCAGGGCTCTAGTTGCGGCCGAGAATCGGATCCTCTTAGTGAGTCTGAAGTACAGCAGAGGTAGTATCACACCTAGCGGAGCTGCGTACGCAGCTCTTGGGTCTAGGGCTAAGCACTTGACGGCCCATACATAACTAGCCGAGGCGGCAAAGAGCATAGTGAGCATGAGGACCTTTGCCCTTCGAGGTCCTACGACCTGCGTAGTGTTCCTCACGCCTGCAAGTCTATCGACGTCAAAGTCCCTTATTTGTTGAGAGATCTGGCTAGCCATAGAGAATAGGCCAACCATGGCAGCCAGCGGGATGAGCGCAAAGTCTGGCGGTCTGAAAGCCAGATATGTGACTACCAGCTGGTGGACGCCGAGAGCCATAGCATGTGAGAGTAAGTCAAGCAGGGGAATGGACTTCAGCCTCATTCTCCTCCACGAGTAGAGAGCGGAGTTCACCGAGAACAGCGAGCCCGACAGTAAGGCATCTATGCTTAGAATGGCTAGCACCGAGAGCCCTGCAAACAGAAATCCGATGCTGAGCAGGTAACCGGCCCTCTTGCTGATCTTGCCCGACGAGATCGGGTTTCTCGCCGCCTTGCAAGGATCCAGAGAGTCGTCCTCCGCATCCTCCACATCGTTGAAGGAGTAGGTAAATCCCGTCAGGAGCACGTTGGCGATGTAGGTCAGGAGCGTTCTCGCAGTCATCAAGAGGCTAGGAGCTATGATACTCACCATCGGGAAGATCAAGCTCAGCTGAAGGACGTACTCTCTGACCCTAGAGAGTTGGATGACCACCATGAGAACCTTCTGAGGGGCTGGAAGTGAGGGCATCCTTAGAAGGTGCATTGGGACACGGCGGGCTGACGAGACATTAGTAAGGTTTTCTCTCCCTAGGTTCTAGCCGAAGACTTGCTAGGTTGAAGCGATGCTCTCTCAGAGTGGTAGAGGCCTCTGGATAATCTTTGGATTGATCTACTTGTGACCCGCGCGCATCGTCCTTTATGCACTGGCGGACAACCTTGATAGAATAATCTGCGCTGCGTCTGCAAATTAAGGCTCTCGGCGAATGAGATCATCAAAAAGCGCCCCCTGTCTCTGTGCCTTCGTAGACTGTGCGGATTCAGCCTTCTCACGAGGAATGGATCGTTGCTCAACCAACTGAGAAACTCATTAGGCCGCTTAAAACGCAGGAGAAACCCACGAAAGTTCTCTAGGAATGCGAGAGGAGATGGCGCCCGGGCCGGGATTTGAACCCGGGTCTGGAGCTCGACAGGCTCCTATGCTAACCTGGCTACACCACCCGGGCACCGGGAGACGGCCCGCTCTCCCGGAATATAAATTTACCCGCGCGTGACTATCCAGACCGATGTCTGCGAAGCCCAAGAGATACTTTCTGTCTACGAAAGAGAGCAGGAAGCTAGTAGACTCCCTGCTCAAAAAATACCCGGAACTTGCTCCTCTGTTCCCGAAGAGGAAGGAGTCTCTCCAAGCCGTTGAGTATACGACCGGGAAAGGCCCCGAGAGAGTTCTACTGCTCGGCGGAAAACCCGTGTTGGTACAGAAAGCCACGGGCGAAGTGATCCCCTTCATAGGGGCTGTCAGAACTGAGGGATTAAGGCTTAAGACCGTAGTCGTTGACTCTGGAGCCGTGAGGTTCATTCTAAACGGAGCGGACGTAATGGGTCCTGGGATCGTGGAGGCCGACGAGGACATAGAGGAGGGAGATCTGGTGGTGGTACTCGAAGAGAGGTACAGGGCGCCAATAGCCGTGGGAATAGCTCTGAGACCATTTGCAGAGATAAGAGAGAGGGGGAAGAGCGTCAAGAACCTCCACCACGCCGCAGACAGAGCTACTGCTCTGATGAGGGAGCTCTTAGGAGCGTAGCTCCCTGGGTGGAAAAGATTTTACTCATGTAGCGCCTTGGCGACGAGGAGGTAGTGAGGCGGTGGAATCGATCAGAGCCTTGGATGCGATGTTTAAGCCTTCATCTGTGGCTGTTGTTGGTGCTTCGCGTACTCCCGGTAAAATTGGGCACGAGATCCTCAAGAACCTGCTCACCTACGGCTATGAGGGCGAGATATATCCCATCAATCCCCACTGCGATGAGGTGCTGGGCGTCAGGTGCTATAGGAGCATTGCTGAGGTACCGGGTACAATAGACCTCGCCGTCGTGGCCATACCAGCGAAGTATGTGCTTGATGCTATCGACGAGCTTGGGCAGAAGGGCGCCAAAGTGGCGGCGGTGATCTCAAGCGGATTCTCGGAGGTGGGAGAGCACGAGCTTGAGGAAGAGCTGGTCAGGCGAGCGAGAAAGTGGGGCATGAGGATACTAGGACCCAACATCTTCGGCCTGGTCTACACGCCCGCCAAGCTTAACGCAACATTTGGACCGACGCAGGTTCTGCCCGGCTCAATAGCTTTCGTGACGCAGTCTGGGGCCCTTGGAATAGCCCTGATGGGCTGGACGATTACCGAGAAGATCGGATTGTCGGCCATAATTAGCGTGGGCAACAAGTCTGACATCGAGGATTCAGATCTGCTCCTGTGGCTTGCAGAGGACGAGAACACAGACGTGGTCTTGATCTACATGGAGGGAGTGAAGGAAGGCAGACGCTTCATGGAAGTGGCCAAGAAAGTGACTCCCAAGAAGCCGGTAGTTGTGATCAAGGCGGGCAGGAGCAGGAGGGGGAGCATGGCGGCCTCCTCTCACACCGGCGCCCTCGCGGGGATGGACGAGGTCTATGAATCGGCCTTCAGGCAGATTGGGGTTCTCAGGGCCCGCAATGTCGAGCAGGCATTTGACTGGGCTAGGGCCTTCGCGTCGAAGAGGAAACCCAGAGGCCCGAGGACCGTGATAGTGACCAACGGAGGGGGCGCGGGAGTGCTCGCTACCGACGCGGCAGAGATCTGTGGTCTAGAGCTGATCGATCCACCCGAGGATCTGAGGCAGACCTTTAGGTCGTACATGCCGCCCTTCGGAAGTCCAAAGAACCCGGTGGACCTCACCGGCCAGGCTTCTCACGAAGAGTTCGAGGGTGCTGTCAGGGCTGCTCTCGAGCACGATTCTGTGGATACGGTCATCGTACTCTACTGCGAGACCGCCGTTACGGATCCCGAGAAGATAGCTGAGGCGGTTCTCAACGCATCCAAGGTCTCCGACAAGCCCATAGCGGTCATGCTCATGGGCGGCGAGAGGTCTGAGAGAGCCGCGGAGCTGCTTAACCAACAGGGTATTCCGGCGTACCCGACGCCAGAGAGGGCTGTAGGCGCGATCTGCGCGATGGTAGAGTGGTGGAAGAGAACCAGAGCGTTGTGAGCTAGACAGATCATTTTGATCAAAGTTTAAACTAATAGCCCCCCGGGGCGCTGAGGGGAGCTGAGACGATGCCTAGCGCGCTTCTCTCCCCTCCTGGCTCTATTGTCCCTCTCTTAGGGAACGAGGCAATAGCCAGGGGGGCTATAGAGGCCGGGTTAGACGTGGCCGCGGCCTACCCAGGCACGCCCAGCACGGAGATAGGAGAGGCCCTAGCCGAGGCGGCCAAGGAGCTAGGCTTCATCTTCGAGTGGTCTACCAACGAGAAGGTCGCTGCCGAAGTTGCGATAGGAGCGGCCTGGTCTGGTCTAAGGGCCATGTGCTTTATGAAGCACGTGGGAGTGAATGTCGCCTCGGATGCGCTGTTCACGCTCGCGTACGCGGGCACCGTGGGCGGATTGGTCATCGTGAGCGCAGACGACCCCCATGCTCACAGTAGCCAGAACGAGCAAGACAACAGACACTACGCCGTCGCGATGGGCTTCCCGATGCTGGAGCCTTCGACGCCGCAAGAAGCAAAGGATTTCGCCTACAGGGCGTTTGACCTATCTGAGAAGTATTTACTGCCATTCTTCATTAGGTCCACCACCAGAATTAGCCACACCAGGGCCCCCATCAAGCTAGGCGAGATACGCGAGAGGAGGGTCAAGGGCAAATTCAAGCCTCCTGAACCAGACAGATACATCCAGGTGGGTGTCTACGCCAGAAAGCACCACGCCGAGCTGCTAGAGAAGCTCAAGACGATTGAAAAAGAGCTCGGACCTGAGTTCACAGTTCTCAAAGATGGATCGGCAGAAATCGGGATCGTCACGTCGGGAGTCTCCTACACGTACGTGCTCGAGGCTCTTAGATTCCTGGAACTCGACGCCCCGGTGCTCAAGCTGGGCATGACCCACCCGCTACCCCGTGACATAATAGCTGACTTCATGCGGAAAGTCAGCAAGATACTCGTCGTGGAGGAGCTCGACCCCTTCCTCGAGGAGAGGTTGAGGGCTATAGCTAAGGACGCCAACCCAAGCGTTGAGATAATCGGCAAGGAGGGTGGGCTGCTCCCGAGGGTTGGCGAGCTCAACATCAGGCTCGTGCTCAACGCGGTGGCTAAGGTTACCGGCAGGGCTCCGCCGATCGACTTCTCGAAGCTCGAGGAGAGGGCCAAGCCTGCGCTGGAGTTGGCAGTGCCCAGGCCCCCGGTGATGTGTCCCGCCTGCCCACACAGGGCCACGGGCTACGCACTGAGGAGGGCTGCTGGCTCAGCGGTCTACCTCAACGACATCGGCTGCTACGCGCTTCTGTTCCAGAAGCCCTTCAAATTGGGAGACGTCACTCACGCCATGGGCTCCTCGATCGGGTTTGCCAACGGGATAAGCTTAGCCACCGACCAGAGAACCGTGGCCCTGATAGGCGACTCTACGTTCTTCCACGCCGGAATCCCTGCCTTGATTAACGCGGTGCACAACGGGCGCAAGTTCCTGTTGGTGATTCTCGACAACAGGATAACGGCCATGACGGGCCATCAGCCTCACCCCGGCGTGCCATTCACTGCCACGGGCGAGGAGGCCCCGGCGATAGATCTAGAGACCCTCGTGAAGGCTATAGGGGTCAAGGATGTTCATGTGGTTGACCCTTACGATTTCAAGGCAATGGAGAGCGCCGTTAGGGAGGCCTTAAAGCACGATGGCGTTTCGGTGATAATAGCTCGGAGGGAGTGCGCCCTGTTGACGATAAGGAGGCTCAGGAGGGAGGGCAGGAAGATAGTGCCTTACCGCGTCAATCCAGAGAGGTGCACCTACTGCAGGGTCTGCATTAACACGTACGCCTGCCCGGCATTCGTAGACACCGGCAAGGTAGTTGAGATAGACCCGACCGTTTGCTTCGGCTGCGGCTCCTGCGTAGACGTCTGCCCATACGGGGCGATAGAGCCAATGGAGGGAGCTCTCAATTGGAGGGGTGAGAAGATTGGCGTCTGAAGTGAGAGAGTTCAACATAATTGTGGCGGGCGTGGGTGGGCAGGGCGTACTGTTCACGAGCAGAGTGCTTACCCGCGCGGCCCTCGACTCCGGTCTGAACTTCGTGCAGAGCGAGGTACACGGCCTGGCTCAGCGGTATGGCTCGATCAAGACGGAAGTGAGGATAGGGAAGGATGTCATAAGCCCTCTGATAATGGAGGGCACCCTGGACCTCCTGCTGGCCCTAGAACCCATAGAGACGCTGAGGTATGCTGGCTACATCACTGAGAGAACCTCGATAGTACTCAACACGCATCTAGTGGCGCCGGTAGGCGCATACCTCGAGAGGCTGAGGATACCGAAGCTGGAGGAAGTGCTCGACGCGCTTCAAAAGCTGGGGCCCAAGAGGCTGGTGCCGTTGAATGCCGTAGAGCTCGCGGCCAAGGCTGGGGATATAGTCGCAACGAACTCAGTCCTCCTAGGGGCGGCTGACGCTCTGGGAGTGCTGCCATTTGAGGAGGGAGTGCTCAGGAGGGCCTTAGAGAAGGAATCTCCCAAGAGGTTCATCGAGCTAAACCTCCGCGCGTTTGATCTCGGCAGAGAGCACATTCTAAAGCGGTGAGCGAGAGACCCCTCGAGCGGGTGCTGGCAGTTGGAGAGACGCAGGATAGCCGTAGTAGACAGAGATCGCTGCAACCCGAAGAAGTGCGGATTGGAGTGCATAAAGTTCTGCCCCAGAGTCAGGGCTGGCGAGAAGGAGACCATACAACTCGTAGAAGGACTGCTGGTGATAGACGAACAGCTGTGCGTAGGCTGCGGGATATGCGTCAGGAAGTGCCCATTCCAGGCGGTCTCTATAGTCAACTTGCCAGCCCCGCTCGAGGGATCTGAAGTTCACAGATACGGGGTCAACGGATTCGTGCTCTTCAGACTACCAATCGTCAGAATGGGAAGTGTAGTGGGGCTCGTAGGGCCGAACGGCATAGGAAAGACAACGATTATGCGAATACTCGCCGGCGAGCTTATTCCGAATCTCGGAGATCCCTCGGCCAAGCTGAGCTGGGAGGAGGTGATCCAGAGGTTCAGAGGAACGGAGATTCAGAGCTACCTCGAGAAGCTGTCTGGAGGACAGATCAGGGCCGTCCACAAGCCTGAGCGAATAGATTTACTGCCTAGAGCATTCAAGGGCACGCTGAGGGAGGCGCTCGAGAAGGCTGACGAGAGAGGAGTGGCATTTGAGCTAGCCCAAGAGCTGGGTCTCTCAGACCTGATGGACAGGAACCTCTCTGACTTGAGTGGCGGGGAACTGCAGAGAGTCGCAGTAATTGCAGTAGCCTCTAAAGACGCCGATGTGTACATGTTTGACGAGCCCTGCAACTTCCTAGATGTGTTTCAGAGGATGAAGGTTGCCGCGATGATTCGAAGGCTGGCCGAGGAGGGCAAGGGGGTTCTGGTCGTAGAGCACGACCTGGCCGTGCTCGACTACCTCAGCGACTACGTGCACATTCTGTACGGCGTCAGAGGAGTGTTTGGCGTGGTGAGCCTTCCCCACGGCACGAGAGAGGGCATCAACATATTTCTAGACGGGTACCTACCTGACGACAACGTCAGGTTCAGGGATTACGGCATAACCTTCTCCAAGAGGGCCGCGCCAGCTAAGGTTGAGACCCCGCCGCTCGTGAGCTATAGCGCGCTGAAGAAGGTCTACGACTCTTCCTTCAGTTTGACCGTTGAGCCTGGCGAGCTGAGGGCTGGCGAGGTAGTCGTCGCCGTGGGACCCAACGGCATAGGAAAGACGACGTTCGTGGCCATGCTCGCAGGCGCGCTAGAGCCCACGAGTGGCGAGGTACTAGCCAAAGACGTGAAAGTGGCATATAAGCCTCAGTACGTTAAACCCGAGCACGACGGCACCGTTTACTCTCTCCTCAAGAGGACGGCTGGACCGCAGCTCAGCTCTAGCTTCTTCAGGGCCGAGGTCCTCCACAGGCTGGAAGTGGAGGGACTAATGGATCGGGGGCTGTCCGATCTGAGCGGGGGAGAACTCCAGAGGGTCGCCGTAGCCGCCGTGTTGGGCATGGACGCCGACATATTCCTGCTCGACGAGCCCAGCGCCTTCTTGGATGTTGAAATGAGACTCGCACTGGCCAAGGCGATAAGGAGGAGGGTAGAGGGAGAGAACAGGGCTGCCATAGTGGTCGAGCACGATCTAATAACGATAGAAGCCTTGGCGGACAGGATAATCTTGTTTACAGGCCAGCCTGGCGTTGAAGGTCACGCATCGCCGCCTCTCCCCGTTGAAGTTGGAATGAACGAATTCCTGAAGGCGGTCGGCATAACATTCCGGAGAGATCCTAGGACAGGCAGACCCAGAGTGAACAAACCGGGTTCTAGGCTAGATGTTGAGGCCAGAGCCTCTGGAAGGTACTACGTGTGAGCGCTAGTCGATCACGCCCGTCCTCATCGCCAGCTTTCTGGCTGCAGCCTCCGTTAGACCGCTCTCTCCAAGGATGGTGTAGCGCTTCCTTATCGTGTGCGCGATCGTCAAGGCCTTGATTACAACCTCTGGATCAAGACCAGCCTCCTTAGCCGTCGTGGGTGCTCCAACGGACTTCAGGCCATCCCTGATCTTCTCCCAGTCCTGACCCTGAAGGTACGCCATCATTATCGCGCCGAGCCCACACTGGATCCCGTGAGGGGCGTTCTTGTATCCCTCCTTGATTGCCAGCAGGTCTAACGCGTGACTGAACAGGTGCTCGCTGCCGCTGGCGGGCCTGCTGCTCCCAGCGATGCTGATAGCCACGCCGCTCCCAATGAGCGCCTTCACCAATAGCCTAGTTGACTCTTCCGTTCCCGGCCGTATGTCCTCCGCGTGCTCCATGGCCAGCCTCGCGCTCAACAGAGACATCGAGGCTGCGTACTCGCTGAACGGCTCGTCTTTTAGCTTGTGGGCTAGCTCCCAGTCCCTGACAGCCGTGATCTTAGCCATGAGGTCCCCGAAGCCCGACTTCCTAGTTATGGCCGGAGCCTCTGTGATGATGCGGGTATCTGCTATCACGGCCGAGGGGGATTCCGGCTTGGCCCACTCTTTCCCCCTGACTTCCTTGACGCTCTTTGATAGGAGGAAGCTTATTGCTGGCGAGGCTATTCCATCGTGGCTGGCGCTAGTTGGCACGCTGATGTATCTGAGTCCAGCCCAGTGCGCCGTGAGCTTAGCTACGTCAAGCACTCTGCCGCCTCCTACCCCTATGACGAAGCTGGCGTTGAACTCCCTGAGCTTCTTGTGAGCCTCCTCGATGTCGCTGACGGTTGGATGACTGGAGGTGACTTGAAACACCTCGAACTCATAGCCGTCCTCTTCTATGGTGTGGCCCAGCCTCCACGCTATTGGGGAGGTTCTCTCTCCCCCGGTTACTATGAAGGCTTTGCCCTTGATCTCAAGAGACCTGATGGTCTCGCTGGTCTTCTCAAGGGCCCCTGGCCCGAAGAATATGTATCTGGGGCTTTCTATCAGCTCGAGTCCCCCAACGTACTTCTCACCAAGCCCCCTCAATTGAACTCAAGCCGCTAGAGCTAGGTCGGTAAAAAATAGCATTAACATGACAACCTTAATTTTAGGGCATCAGTGGGTCCTCCTCGTGAGCCCACGAGAACTATTGCGAGACAAAGTCTTCTTGATCGCTCTAGCGATAAACCTAACTCTCGTGCTGATAATACTGCTCCCCCCCGTGATCTCCAGAGGCCCGGGAGTGGATGTGCAGGTCGAGCCTAAGAATGTACCTCTGAACGGCAACGCCACCATACTCATAAGATTCGACAGGGTTCCGCGGAGCGCCAGACTGGAGATCCTTCAGGGAGTCGACCTCAAGCCTGTGCAGACTTTCCAACTCTCCCCTGAAGCAGGAGAAACGACCGTCACCATAGTTGCAGAAGAGGGCCTGTATTCGGTTGGTCTCCACGTTGCGAGAGTGGTGACAGATTTTGGAGGCGGGGAGATACACGTAGACGCTCCCTTCTCAGTGGTACACGGGGGCGAGCTCAGCGTTACGGCGCGCGTTGCTCCCGAAGAGATCCAGGTCAGATCTCAGGTAAACGAGACGGTCAACGTGAGCGCCACGATATACGTTGAGGTCAAGAACGAGCTAGGTAAACCCGTCGAGGGGGCCCTCGTCTGGGTCAGCTCTATAGGGGAACAGGTTGGCATGGTCAGCATGTCTCCAGATCCAGCCAAGACTGGACCAGACGGCCTAGCAGTCATAGAGTGGACTATGATGATCCCGTCTAACCTCACGGAGTCTAGGAACCTAACTGACCCCATTAGCATTCTAGTGGGCGCTCCAGGGCATCCTGTGTCTGAGGCGTCCGTCGAGATAAAAGTCAGGATTGAGCAGGCCCAGTCCTGATCTCCCCCAACCTCCGCTTTAACTCCTCTTTGTTCACCTTCTTGAAGAGGGGCCTGACCTCCCCGATCTTGTGGCCCGCTGGCAGCGGGTCAAATGCGTTAGTCCACAGCGAAGAGTGAGGGTCACCTTCAAGGCGGAGCATATTCCATATTCGCTCAGAAGTGTCTGGGAGGAAGGGCTCGAGGTAGTAAGCCAGTCCCTTGACGAGGGTTGCAGAGGCCGCGATCGTGGACCCAGCCCTCTCCACCCTGCCTTCTTTGAGGTCGGCCCACGGCGCCCTCGCGTTCAAGAATGCATTCCCTATCCTAGCCACGTCTATGACCCTGTAGAGGGCTTCCCTCATCCTGAAGCGCCATAGACTCTCCTCGGCCTGTTTAGATCTCCTCTTGGCCCTCTCTATGACCTCAACAGCCCCCTCGTCTTCTTCATCCAGCTTGGGGACTTCGCCGCCGAACCTCTTGGAGACGAAGGTCAGGGTCCTGTGCACGAAGTTTCCGAGCACATCATTCAACTCGTTGTTTATCTTGGCCTCGAAGTCATCCCAAGAGAAGTTAGAGTCCTTGGTCTCTGGTCTCGTCGCTATTAGGTAGTACCGCCAGTAGTCTGACTCGAGCAGCTCTAGGGCTTCGTCCATCCATATCCCCACACCCTTTGACTTGGAGAACTTCTGCTCTTCGTACATCAAGAACTCTGTGGAGCTGACGTTGAACGGGAGGACGTATCCCTCTCCGCTGGCCATCAGGAGAGCCGGGAAAATCAGCGTGTGAAACGGTATATTGTCCTTACCTATGAAGTAGACGCTCTTAGTGTTTGCATCCTTCCAGAAGGTGTCAAATAGCTCCGGTCTCCCTTGGCGCTCAGCCCACTCTTTGACGGCGGAGACGTATCCCAGGACAGCCTCCATCCAGACGTAGATGGTCTTACCCTCGGCTCCCGGGAAGGGAGCTGGAATGCCCCACTTGTTGTCTCTAGTGACCGACCTGGGCTTCAACCCCTCCCTCAGCATCGCGAGAGACATGTTCCTTGCGTTATCGGGCAGGTTCTCATTCCGCTCGACGTACTCTCTCAGTGCCTCAGAGAACTTAGGGAGGTCAAAGAACCAGTGCTTCGTTCTCCTAACCACGGGAGTAGATCCGCAGAATACGCACCTCGGGTTTATCAAGTCAAGAGGGTTGAGTAGCCTGCCGCACACGTCGCATTGATCACCATAAGCCTTTGGATTGCCGCAGTATGGGCACGTCCCGACGACGAATCGGTCTGGTAGGAACATCTCGTCCTTCTCGCAGTAGAGCTGCTCGATCTCGTCGACGTATATGTGGCCATTCTCGTAAAGCTTCTTGTAGAATTCTTGGACGAAGCTGACGTGCGTAGGACTTTCAGTCCTCGTGTAGTTATCGTAGCTTATCCTGAAGCCCTCGAAGAGCGAGGATACGAGGGCATGCATCTCGTCGGTGAGCTGACGCGGAGGAACCCCTCTCTTCCTGGCCTCGGCCTCAATAGGCGTGCCGTGCTCGTCGCTCCCCGAGACGAAGACCACCTCCTCCCCGACTCTCCTCAGGAATCTGGCGAATACGTCAGCTGAGAGAGGGGCTCCAATCAAGTTTCCCAAATGGGGGAGGGAGTACACATATGGCCACGCACTAGCAACGATCCATTTGCCCAGCGCCCTGCACCTCCCGTCGGTTGAGGTAGCATTAGGCACTAGAGGCCATATAACCTTGCTCTCTAGCACCCGCTTAAACAGCACTCAGCCAGCACGACGCCCCTTTAAGAAAATGGAACGGCGGCCGGATTAGATGAACACCACTCCCGCCGCAGAGGTCTGCCCACCTACCCCCGGCCGCCAAGAACCAGTAGTAGCTTCTCACTAATAGCATTATCCCTCTCTGAGAGAGCGCTCTTCACAGAAGATTTTCACGATCTGCTTCACGATCTCGGAGGATGAATCATGTGGGG
>DRBY01000121.1 GCA_011042755.1 Thermoproteota archaeon
AGATTAGAGTGGAGCTATAGCCAAAGTGAAAAGCGAGAAATCTGTGACTGCCGTCCCTCTCGGGCATGCTCGCGGTCTTAACCGGCGTCGGGGATATAAATACCGAGCGGATGGCGGCCATGTGCGGTGCGTCCCGGGCTGCCACCTCTGCTGTCTGGAGACCGAGATGCCGCTCACCCTAGAAGACGTGGTGAGGATCAGTAAGCTTGGATACGATCCAGCTGAGTTCGCCGAGTTTAGGGACGGCGCGCTGAGGCTGAGAAACGTGGGCGGTCGTTGCTACTTCCTAGACCCCGGCGGGAAGTGCAGGATCTACGAGCACAGGCCGGACGGCTGCAGGGCCTACCCCGTGGTCGTCGACGCTAGAACCGGCGAGTGCGTGCTCGACAATTTGTGTCCAGCAGTAGACACAATTGACGAGGCGGAGTTCCGAGAGAAGTGCTCCATCGCGAAGAGGGTCATCTCGAACATGATTCGGGAGTGACTAGGCCATATACGACTCCAGCCCAACTCCCTCGGCTAGAGGGATCGTCAGCTTGACTATCGTCCTCCATACTGGAAAGGACACGTTGTAAACGGGCACTCCGTCTACTCTCGCCTCCTTAGAGCCATTGTGCGCGTGTCCGTGAATCACGAGCGCCGGCCTCCGCCTCTTTATGACTCTCTCCAACCTAGGATGGCCCAGCCTCGACCAGATCTTGGGGTTCTCCCCAACGAGCGTCTTGAACGTGGGTGCGTAGTGCGTGAGCAGAATCGCCTGCCGTCCCCTCGCCTCTGCCAGAAGCTCGTCGAGTAGGCTTACCCTCGCCCTGTATATCTCCTCTATTCCCGGGATGTGCTTACTCTGCCATGTGGTAGGCTTCTTTAGACTGCCTCGACTCCCGACTATCCACACGCCAACGCCGCGCACCTGCACCTCAGCGCCCTGATCATCTAGCCACAGCACCCTGTCTCCGTAGGCCTCGAGAAGCTGCGGTTTTAGATCGTCGTACTCTTCGTTTCCAAATACGGCAACTATCCTGCTCCCCAGAGACTCTAGGGGCTCTAGAACCTTGGGAAACTCCTCCACCCGCCCTCTGTAGATCATATCTCCAGCCAGCAGGATCAGATCCGGGGTCCCTTCAAAGGAATCCACCGCGCGTAGAAACTCGTCTAGGTACTTCGGCGAGTGGATATCCGCCGTAGCTGCGATGACTGCTTGTACCATCTGGCAAGAGGGCGCCCCCGAGTGTAGCGTTTATTCCTTACTCTACTTAGGAGGCCGTGTGGTGAGGAGAAGGGACAGGGCCGTCAGGGCTCTGAGGAAGATCCTCGAACTATACTCGGGTAGAGAGCCCTGGTGGAAGAGAGAGAACCTTCCCCCATTCTGGGTGGCGGTTGCCATCGCCGTGTCTCCGAGGACGACTTCCAAGCTCGAGGAGGAGGCCGTGAAGAGACTCATGAGGAAGTTCCCGGGAGGCGCGGAGGACCTCGCGAGCGCTCGGATTGAGGACGTAGAGGAAGCCATCAGGGTTTCTGGCATGTACAAGTCCAAGGCTAGAGCGATCAAGGCGCTCGCTCAGTGGGAGCTAGAGGGGCCTGGAGTGGCGTCGCTAGCAGAACTGCCAACAGAGGAAGCCAGGGAGATGCTAAAGTCCCTGCCCGGAATTGGCGACAAGATTGCCGACGTGGTGCTGATGGCTCTGGGTCATCCCGTCCTCCCGGTAGACGTTCACGTAGACAGACTGACTAAGAGGCTCGGCCTCGTTGACCAAAAGGCAGATTACAGGCAAACCAAGGAAGCTCTCGAGGAGATATTCTCCCCGGATGAGAGGATGAGGGCTCACTTCGCGCTGATAGAGTTCGGAAGGACATTCTGCAAGGCAAAGCCGAACTGCAAATCGTGCCCATTAAGGTCGGATTGTCCGTCTGCAAGCTGAAGGTTAGGCCCGATAAATTTATGAGGCGGATGCTAGATTCCGGCCCGCGGCGTGGGCATATGCCGGAGATAGTCTGCCCTTCGTGCGGGGCTCGCTTCTCAATCGAAGAGGTTGATTACGACGGTGAGGCGTCGTGCCCCTCCTGCAAGGCGCTGCTCCACATAGTGATAAGCCAGGGGGAGATCGAGGAGGTAGAACTGATAGAAGAGGGCTACGATGAGGAGAGCTGGCTGGAGGATGAGGATCTCTGGGAGACCGAAGAAGAGGAGGGAGAGGAGATCTGGGGGCTAGAAGAGGAGGATTTCTGGGAAGAAGAGTGACCGCCTCACCAAGCTATTGAGAATCCAGTGAATTCTCCGGTGGGTTCGGACCACTCTTCTACCACGGAGTCTACTCTCGCGAGCATGGGCCCCTTCCTGCAGAGTTCTACTAACTTTCGTAGTGCTGACTCCTCTCCTTCTGCGACCACCTCGACTGTCCCGTCCGGCACGTTTCTCACGTATCCCTTTAGGCCCAAGAACCTCGCGTTTCTCCACACAAAGGCCCTAAATCCAACTCCTTGGACTATCCCGCTAATCCTCAGTTTAACCCTCTTTTCTGCCATTTATGGACCCCCATCAGAATCTCCAGGGTATGTGAAAAAGTGAGGGAAAAAGAAGGCTGGGGAGTCAGCCCTTGAGGCCCACCCTCTGGAGTAGCAGATCCCACTCGTAATCTACCATCTCTTGGATGCGCTTGAGCAGCCACTTGTTCTCTGGCTCGAACAGGTGCCTGAATCTGCGCTGCGTCTTGAGGTACTCCTCCACAGGCTTCTTCTTCTCAGGGTTCTTGGCGATAGCCAAGCTCGGCGAGGAGAGCTTCCACTCGACTCCGTTTATCACCTCAAACAGCGGGAAGATGCAGGTCTCTACCGCCAACTTGGAGATCGCTATGGACTCCTCTGGGGCGCAGTACCATCCTCTGTTGCACGTTGAGAACGCCCTTATGAAGGCCGGGCCGTCTGCCTCCAGCCCCTTCCTGAACTTCATCAGAGCGTCGTTCCAGAAGTAGGGCGACACAGTGGCAACGTACGGAGGTCTGTGAGCGGCTATTATGTCCACGAGGGGCTTCTTCCAGACGGGCTTGCCGGGGATCTTCTTGCCGGCGGGCGTGGTCGTAGTCCAGGCTCCGAGGGGCGTGCTGCCAGACCTCTGGATTCCGGTGTTCATGTAAGCCTCGTTGTCGTAGAGGATGTACAGGAACTTGTGGCCCCTCTCTATGGCTCCAGACAGCGCCTGGAGTCCTATGTCGTAGGTTCCGCCGTCGCCCGCGAAGACCACGATGTCGTAGTCCATCTCCACGTCAGGGTCGTTGGCGAACCTGCCGACGCGGAGCAGCTTCCTCCGGGCGGCCTCCACTCCAGAGGCCACGGCTGCGGCGTTCTCAAACGCGTTGTGTGCCCACGGGACCTCCCAGGCTGTGTAGGGGAATATCGTAGTCGCGACCTCGAGGCACCCGGTGGCGTTGAGCACTACTATGGGCTTCCTGGCGGCCATCATGAGCTGCTTGACTATGACGCCGGCCACGCAGCCGGCACAGAGCCTGTGACCTGGAGTTATCCCTCTGAAGCCCTTCTGGTACATCTCCTTCGCGATCTGCTTGATATTAGGAACCCACTCTACCTTGCTCATATCACCACCTCCCTCATTCCCTCACCCCTGGAAATGCTATCTTGGGCTTCTCTGGCTCCTCCTTGGCGCTGAGCACCTCCTCTGCTATCTTCTTCAGAAGCTTAGGCGGCATGTCCCTTCCTCCGAGGCCGTAGACGTAGCCCAGAACCGGAGGCCTGTCCCTGAGGCTGTAGAGAGCCGACCTCACCTCTAGGAAGAGCGGGCCTCCCTCCGCGCCGAAGCTAGCGCTCCTGTCTAGGACTCCGACCGACGAGACCCCGGACGCCAGCTTCCTGATCTCGTCCGCGGGGAAGGGCCTGAAGACCCTGATCCTCACGGATCCCAGCTTCTTGCCCTCCTCCCTGAGCTCGTCCACAACGGCCTTGAGCGTGCCCATCGTGCTGCCAATCCCTATTATCAGGGCATCCGCGTCGTCTACCTTGTACGGATCCAGCATGCCGTCTCCGTAGGACCTGCCGCTTATCTCGGCGTACTCCTTGTGGACCTGCCTTATGACGTTGGGAGCCCTCCTCATGGCCTCAATCTGCTGCATCTTGTGCTCGAAGTAGTAGTCGTAGAGATCCAGGGGCCCTATGGAGATCGGGTACTTGGGGTTGAGCATGAAGGGGATCTCCTTGTCGCCGTAGAATTCCGGCAGCTTGATCTTAGCCACCTTCCTGACTCCAACGAAGTCGGACACCACCTCATCCGGCAGGATCTGAACGTTCTGCATCGTGTGAGATATCAGGAAGCCGTCGAGCATGACCATGACCGGTAGGAGTACATCTTCATGCTCGGAGATCCTGAACGCCTGAATCACGTTGTCGTAGGCCTCCTGAGCGTCCTCGCTGTAGATCTGTATCCAACCGGAGTCTCTGGCGCCCATTGAGTCGCCGTGGTCGCAGTGGATGTTTATCGGGCCGCTCAGGGCCCTGTTGACTATCGCCATCACCACCGGGGTTCTCGTCGAGGAGACTATGTAGAGGATCTCCCACATGAGAGCTAGCCCGTTTGCAGCAGTAGCCGTGAACGCTCTAGCGCCAGCAACAGCTGCCCCCCAGGAGGCGCTCAAGGCGCTGTGCTCGCTCTCGACCCTGATGATCTCGGCGTCCATCTCTCCGTCGTGAATGAACTCTGCAATCCTCTCCATGATTATGGTTTGAGGAGTTATCGGGAAGGCGGCCACCACGTCGACATTGCTCTGCTTAGCCGCCCAGGCAACCGCCTCATCTCCATTCAGGGACATCATCTTCTGCTGAACGACCTTAGCCACTCAAACCACCTCCCTCATTCCCTCACCATCTCTATGGCCTTAACGGGGCATTCGTGCGCGCAGATCCCGCATCCCTTGCAGAACTCGTAGTCGACTGTGGGGTGGTTCTCGCCGTCCCAGATTATGGCGTTGTCGGGGCAGAACATCCAGCAGAGGCCGCACTTGACACACTTGTCCTTGTTGATCACCGGTTTAAATACTCTCCAGTCTCCCGTCTTGTACTTGACAGCTGGTTCGAACGGGAGACCCCCTATGGGAATCTCCTTCCACCCCTTAAGCGCGGACATCACGCCTTCACCTCCACCTTTGCGGGTGAGTAAGCAACCTCGTTGTAGGCCCTCCTGACCGCCTTAACGTTCTTCTCACCGATCTCTCCCTTCCACCGCTTCCTGATGGCGTCCTCGATCGCTTCAATGGGAACTACTCCCGTTGCCCTTATTACGGCCCCAAGCATCGGCGTGTTCGTCACGGCCCTTCCTACCTCCTCCAGGGCCAGCGTCACCGCGTCGAGAGTCCACACATGCACCGACTCAGGTACGTCGAGCCGAGACCTGAGCGCATCCGGAGACTCTTCGGTGTCTGCTATCAAGTGGCCTCCAGGCTTCAGACCACCGAGTATCGCGTTTCTGTCAGATAGGAGGGTCCTGTCAATCACCACCACTATGTCAGGCTCTTCTATCATGGAGTGGAGGACTATGGGCTTGTCGTCTATCCTGTTGAAGGCGAGGACCGGGGCTCCTGTCCTCTCAGGACCGAACTGCGGGAAGGATTGGGCGTACTTACCAACTTCAATAGCCGCCGCGGCCAGTACGGCCGAGGCGCTCCAGACACCCTGACCACCTCGGCCGTGCCACCTGATTTCCAGCATTTAGGGGACACCCCAATCTGCGGCTCTCGGAATGTAAAAAACCTTGACATACCACTCTGGAGACGGCCCCAGCCGCTCTAGGCGCACCGTCGAGAAACCTGCTGGCGCCGAATCACGCCGCACTGTACCCTCAATATGCTACCGTTCAATCTGAAAATGAGGAAGAACCGCGCCAGAGCGACGCAGAGGGCCCGAGGATAACTTAATTATGCCGTCCTTAAGAGGCGCTCTGAGGTGGTCGTTTGAACCAGCATAGAGACGCTCACGAGAGGATAATCGACGAGAAAACGGCGTCCGATCTCAGAGAGCGGCTAGAAGCAGAGATGAAAGAGCCTGTAACAGTAGTCGTGATCGTCGGATCGTCTAACGCTCAGTACAGCACATGGACGGCTCAACTCATTAGAGAACTCTCCGAACTCAGCAAAAAGATCCTAGCCAGGATCGTAGATGCTGACTTAGAGCCTGACGAGGTTGAGGATATGGGTGTTGATCCAAAGCGTACCCCAATAATCCTCGTAGGCCCGGAGAGAGTTTCCGTGAGGTACCTTGGCGCCCCCTCTGGCTATGAGGCCTGGGGGTTCGTCGAGACGATCATACAGGTCTCGAAGAGGGAGAGCGGGCTGTCTGCCGATACTGTTGAGACCCTCGGCAAGCTGGTAGAGCTGGGCAAGAGAGTGAAGCTGCAGGTATTTGTCACGCCGTCGTGCCCCTACTGCCCTCACCAATCCCTACTGGCCAATAGGTTCGCGATAGCCGTTCCGGAGGCCATCGAAGCGGAGACCGTGGAAGCGTGGGAGAACCCTGACATGGCTGACGCCCTCGGCGTTACGGCGGTTCCGGACACGAGGGTGTACGTGTGGGAGGATGGCAAGTGGGTGCCTAAGGGCAGGCTGATAGGGGTGCAGCCGGAGGAGAAGTTCGCCGTTGAAGTCGTGATGTCGGCCCTGGGGGAGTGAGAGCTTGCCGTCCATACTCATCACCAATGATGATGGAGTTCACTCTCCAGCTCTGAGGGCCCTGTGGAGGTCCTTGCTAGATCGAGACCTCGGAGACGTTACATGCGTCGTGCCGGAGAGGGAGGTCAGCGCCGCCGGGAAGGGGGTCACGCTTCACAAGCCGCTCAGGATAAGGGAGATCTACGTCAAGCTCAGGAGAGGACGCTATGGTAAGGCCTACCTAGTTAGCGGGACCCCCGGAGACTGCGTGATGCTGGCCCTGGGGGAGATCATGGCAGACAAGCCTGACGTCGTCGTCAGCGGCATCAACCTCGGCGACAACATAACGGTGGACAACCTCTTCACGAGCGGAACCATAGCTGGAGCCATACAGGGCGTTTTGAACGGGATACCGGCGGTCGCGTTCTCTTCAGAGATTCCCGAGGCGCACAGACCCACGACTCCCGAGGCCTTCGCGATGCACGGGAGAGTGGCCGCGGAGATAGTCGCGTGGATGCTGGAGGAGGGCCTGCCGGAGGGCGTCGACCTCCTGAACGTCAACTTCCCGTTTAAGATATCAGACGACACGCCCGTCAGGCTCACCAGGCTCGGTTGGACGAAGTTCGAGAACTACATCTTAGAGAGGCTCGACCCCAGGGGGAGGCCCTACTACTGGATCGGCAGCAATCCGCTGAGCGTTGGAGAAGGGCAGAGGGGAACCGACCTCTACGCGCTCCTGGTAGAGAGAGCGATCTCAATAACTCCCGTGAGGCTGCAGGCTACCTTCCCGCTGAGGTTCACCGACAGAGACTGTGAGAGGATGAAGAAGATGTCCGCGGAGGCCTACAGAAAGCTGCAGAACTTGGCTTCTAGGCTGAGAACCCTCCTCCAAGAGACCGCTAAGGTGAAGGTACCGAGGAAAGGAGAAGGTAAGTCTTAGCCGCTCTTCTGGAACCCTCCTTAATTTGTGAAGAGAGAAGAGAGGGCAGTGGCCGTACTACATTCGTGGAGCAATCAGACATCTAGCGCTACAAAGCCATAAGGCGTCTTCAGGGTTCTCCTGACCTCTTTGTCTAAGACCACCAAGAAGACCTCCAGAGTGGGTTCGACGGTAGCCTCGAGCAAGTGACCTGCCACGATCTGGCCCTCACTAGCCAGCACAACGTGAATGTGAGGGAATAGGGTTCCATCTTCCTTCACAGAGACGTTTCCAATCAGCGACGCAACCTCGTGAAATCCCTCGACAAGGGTCTCCTTGTACGCTCCCTTCTCGAGGTCAAAGATGCCTACCCTCGCTCTCGAGACTCCGCCTATCGCGAAGACGGCGGCGCCTCTCACTCCCAGATCCTTGGCTCTCCTCGCTATGGCCGATACCACTTCTTCGCCAGGATCCAACCTGATCAAGTGAACCTCGCGTACCCCGGCTCTCATCAGCCCTCACCTACTGGGTACAGCAGGGGCAGCTGACCTCCCTGAGGCGAGAGTATTACGATAAATCTAGTCCCGTTGGCCTGCAGCTGCGCGAGATTCTGAATTAGTACGTAGAGCTGGGCTACGGCCTCTCTGTTCCCCCCCACAGCAGCTATTTTGTCGATAGCATCCGCAAGAGCCTGAGCCTGTATTATACGAGCCTGGGCCTCTCCTTGCGCCTCGAGTACCTTGGCCTGAGCGGAGGCGTTCGCCAGAATGAGGGTTCTGTTTCTCTCGTACTGGGCGGCTATCATCCTCTGCTGAGCAGCCAGCTTCTCTTGAATAGCCTCCATGAACTTCTGCGGGAGCCCTATGTTCCTCACGTACACCTCGTCTATTATGAAGGCACTCCCGACTGCGGGGTCAGAGTTAAGGCTCTCTCGAAGCCTCTGCAGGATCTCATGTCCAATCTCCTGCCTGGTCTCAGCTATCGTGGCCGCCTCGTACTGCGAGACTACGTCCCTAGCGACCTTCCTGATCTCAGGCACTATGAGCTTGTCCTCGTAGTCCAGCTCGGGGTAGGCTCTGACGAGTGCGGGAGCGTAGTCTGGGTCTATGTGCCACCTGACGGTTAGGTCAACCCAGGCCTGGAGCCCATCCTTGGTGAGAGCTTCTATCGCTGGATAGTCGCCTACCCCCTTGCCCCAGCCCCTCTCGGGTACCTCGAATTCTGTCCACATGTGGACGGCGTCGGTGGCGACGTACACAGATTTTACAGTCCGCCAAGGAGCCTTGAATCCTATCCTTGGCCCCAAGATCGGCTTTTCAGAGATATATCCTGTTAGAGGGTCTACTATGACCCCCGCATAGCCTAGCTCCACGCGGAAGAAGACTCTACCCAGCGAGAGCGCCAGCAGGGCCATTATGAAGATTGCTAAGAGGAGCTTTGCCGCGACGCCTCCTCCCGCCTTTGGAACCCTAACTTCCACTCGATCGGACATCGTACTCTAGCCGGGGGGATTGCGGCAATAAAGTTGGACTTCTGATCGTCGTTCTCTGCTCTCAACCTAACTCTCATCGTCTCATGTCGAGACGGAAAGAATAGAGTGTGCGGAATCAGGTGAACTTTGATGGTCCATAGGTTATTGTCTGCGCTCTCGCTCCTCCTGCTCGTTACCCCGGCGGCGTGGGCTGTATGTCAGGGAGCTGCAAAGATCCCTTTCACACCTTATCCGGATAAGCTGACGCTGAAGGGCGTCATAGGTCCTGGTGAATACGCTGGAGCCGTGAACGTAGCCGGAGTCACCGTGCACTGGATGCACGATGGACAGAGGCTGTACATCGGCCTCTCGAGTCCGGGGAAGGGATACGCCTCCATAGGGTGGAGAAAGGCGGGCGAGGGAGGGTGGGCTAACCTCATCGTAGCTTGGGTTGAAGGCCCTGGCGCCGTGAAGATTGAGGACAGAAAAACTAGGGGAGGGGACAGCTCTCTGGACGACCAAAACGTGCTGGCCGTGGCGGGAAAGGAGGGGCCATCGGGCACGGTAATAGAGTTCGTCTATCCACTGATGACGGGTGATCCCTTCGACCCCGTGCTCAGGCCTGGCGACACCATAGAGGTCACAGTCGCCTACCACGCTGAGTCGGATGATCCTAGCCAGCCCCCAACCTCTCAGGGATCGATAACAGCCGTGATTGAGGAGACCCCCTACCCGGGAAGCGAGGCGTTCTGGCTCGTGGCCAGGTCAGATGTGGACGCTGAGATGAACTCAGACCTCGCCCAGCTGTTCTTCCTAGGGCTGAAGAGAGAGCGGACGGGTGGGCTCGAAGTGATCTTGGGAGGACCGGCCGTAAACGAGGACTGGCCTGAGGGACAGGTTGAGTTCGTCAAGGCTGGCGGCTACTATGTGGGGCTCAAATACGCGGGGGTCACTCTCATGGCCGAGTACGGCTACAAGGATTACGCCGCAGTAATTCCAGTCAGATCCGGCGATAGAACCTACCTCTTCGTCGGAGGAGTGACTAGGTACGGGACTAGGGCTGCGCTCCTGTGGGCCGCCACGAACTTCCAGGCCGCCCTCTCAGCGAACGTCACGATAGTCTACTGGAGGGACAAGAACGGCAATGGCGAGGTGGACCCGCTCACCGAGGTCATGGTGGAAGCTAGGACATGAGGCTCAGTAAGTGGGTATCTCGCCGTCTATGAGCCGCTCTACGAACCTCCCTATGTCCTCTAGCTCCTTCACCATGACTTCTTCAACAGCCGGCTTGACATCGTCTAGAGTGACCCCTCTCTCTACGCTGACCTCGGCCGCGGCCAGAGCCGGGTCGTTGATGGGGTGCCCTATCCTGCTCAAGAGCCACACGTAGGCCTCTCTGACTCCAGAGACCTCTTCGTGGATCTTCTGGGCGATGTGATGAGTCAAGACGTTGTATATCTTACCGACGTGGCTCACAGGGTTCTTTCCGGCGGCCGCCTCGCTGCTCCTCGGCCTCATCAGTGGGATGACTCCGTTTACGCCATTGCCCCTCCCCACCTGCCCCGAGTCACCGCCCTCCGCGCTCGTGCCGAGGACCGTTAGGTAGACGCCTCCCACGCCTCTGCCAGGTCTGTCCAGCGTGTTGAGAGCTATGTTTATCTCCTCAAAGTCGTATCTATCTCTGACAAAGCTGTTTAGCTCCTCTAGCACCTCGCCCTTCATTCTGAAGTACTCTGACTCGCTGGCAATGTACCTGTCCACGAATGCTAGGGCCACGGTAATGTCGAGCCTGTCCCCTACTCTGTACCCCATCACCTTCACATCCTCGCCAGTCTCTGGGTGCCTCTTCTTGAACTCCGGAGAGTTGAGGAACTTCTCCACCTCTAGAACTGCTCTCTCGGTGCGTGAGAGGGGAGCGTAGCCTACCGCCGCAGAAGTATCGTTGGCGCCGAGGGGTCCGCTCCCCCTCTTGAAGATGTCGGTAAGCTCGGCGCTTCCAGGCTTGAGTTCCACTTGGTACCGCACGTGCTCATCGGGATCCACAAACCGAAGGTTCTCTCTAATCCAGTTCTTGGCGGCCTGAATGACGATCTCCTCGATAGGTATCTCTTCTCCAGCGAAGGAGTTGGTTGCTCGATCGCCAAACACAATGAGCATTGGCTTGATTACCCTACCCCCACCGAAAGCCGGTTCCGTGACGCCCGCCGCGAGCAGCGACTTGTCGGCGTTGTAATGTAGAAGACCCCCGAACCTCCTCAGGTATTCTCTGCTGAGTTCCAGAGAGACCCTCTCCATGATTGCGTCGCAGATAGTGTCCGGATGTCCAATCCCCTTTCGCTCGACGATCTCTATCGGTTGATCGTCCATAGGAACACGTACTGACTCCTCGACAACAACCCTAGCCATCTGGGATCAGACCAACGGCCTACGGCCTCTCCTAAATAAAGCTCGGCCCCATGCTGAGGTACGGGTCAATCGTCGGCCAGCTTAATAGAACGCGTAAATGAGTCCAAGACGTCGATTACCTCGCCGAGGGTTCTAGCCGAGAGGACGCGATCTACCAGCTTCTCTGCAGCCTCTTTGGTGATAGACCTGATCAGCCTCTTGGCCCTAGGTATAGAGGATGGAACCATGCTCAGCTCGTCTATCCCCATGCCCACTAGGAGAGGGATCGACCTTGGATCTCCGGCCATCTCTCCACACATTCCGACGTGTATGCCCGCCTCGTGGGCCGCCGATATGACCGTGTGTATAGCCCTAACGACAGAAGGCTGCAGGTAGTTGTACAGCTCGCTCACAAGCTCGTTGCCTCTGTCGGCCGCCATTATGTACTGAGTCAGGTCGTTGGTGCCAAGACTGAAGAAGTCGACTTCTTTCGCTAGCTCTCTGGCCAAGAGGACGGCAGATGGGGTCTCAACCATTATGCCGACCTTCACGTCTTCCTTGAACTCTTTACCCTCCTTTCTGAGCTCTGAGGCTGCCTCTTGGAGGACCTCCTTTGCTTCTCTCACCTCCTCAATGGTTGAGATCATTGGGAACATGACCCAGAGGTTTCCGTCCTTTGCCGTCCTCAGTATCGCCTTCAGCTGCGTCCGAAGTATCTCTGGGCGATCCAGCGTGACTCGTATTCCCCTCCACCCAAGCATGGGGTTGGGCTCCTCAGGCATTGGGAAGTACGGGAGAGGCTTGTCGGCACCTATGTCGAGAGTGCGAACAATCACAGGCTTATCGCCGAATTTTTTCGCAATCTGACAGAGCTTAGAGTATATCTCTTCTTCCGTCGGGAATCTGCGGCCGTTGACATACATGAACTCAGTCCTGAGGAGGCCAACCCCCTCGGCGCCCATCTTTAGCGCGTAATCGACATCTTCCATTCCGCCTATGTTCGCGAAGGTTTCAACAGCGTGCCCGTCCAGCGTAACAGCCTGCAGCGGAGCGTACTTCATCAGAATGAGTCTCTCCTGGATCTTCTCTGACATCTTCACCTGGTACTTCTTCATGGTCTCCCTGTCCGGCCTCACTATGACGAGACCCTGATCCCCGTCTACCACCACGATGTCTCCAGCCCGCACGTGGACTGACAGGTCCTTCAACCCAACTACTGCCGGTATGCCGAGGGTTCTAGCGACTATTGCAACGTGAGACGTTGGGCCGCCCGTGTCGGTAGCGAAGCCCAGCACTTTCGACTTGTCGAGCTGGGCTACGTCGCTCGGTAGCAGTTCACGGGCCACCACGACGGACTCCTCTGGCGGAGCCGAGATCTCGTCTATTTTGCCCTTGAGAGCAGTTATCACGAGTCTCTTGACGTCTCTCACGTCGGCAGCCCTCTCCCTCATGTACTGGCTCTCCATCTCCTCGAATAGCTTGGCGACCCTCTCCAGCACCACGTCGACGGCGTACTCCGCGTTCACCAGCTGCTCTCTTATCATGACCTCTACTGGGTGCAGGAAGGCGGCGTCGTCCTCTAGAATCATCAGGTGGGCCTCGTAGATCTTGGCCTCCTCCTCGCCAACCTCAGACCTGACTCGATCTGCCAGCCCCTTGATGTAGCTCCTAGCCATCGTTATGGCGCTCTTAAATCTGAGAATCTCAGACTCAACCTGCTCTCGGGGGATCTGTTTCTTCTCCACCTCGACATATCCCCTTATGTAGAGGTATGCCTTACCTACCGCCACTCCGGGCGAGGCGGGGATTCCCTTGAACTCGCGGGGGCCCGCCCGCAACCTATTCAGCCTCCCCAAATCTATCCTCGACTAGCGACACCAAGGTCCGCACCGCATCCTCAGCGTCCTCTCCCTCAGCAATTATCGTTATCCAATGCCCACACTCTGCGCCAAGCGAGAGGACGCCCAGAATGCTCTTTGCATCGGCTTGCTTATCATCCTTTCTGACGGTTATCTTCGCCTTGAATTTCTTGGCTGTCTGAACGAATAGGGAGGCTGGCCTGGCGTGGAGGCCAACTTTGTTCTTTAGCTGCACAGTTGCCTCTGCGCGTCCCATTTAGAGTCCCTCCAAACGGCACCAGTTTTGTCATGGACACTTAAATACTTGCCGAAGACCAAGACTAGGACATGTCGATCAAGATCTCTGGGTCCCTCCTCTCAGCAGACTTTTCTAAGCTTGGTGAGGAAGTTAGGAGAGCCGAAGAGGCGGGAGTGGATGTTTTACACTTCGACATCATGGACGGATGCTTCGTTCCCAACCTCTCGATGGGGATACCTGTTCTCAGGTGCATTCGCCGGATCACGAGCCTTCCGCTGGAGGCCCATCTCATGATCAGCACTCCCGAGCGCTTTGCAGCGGAGTTCGTGGAGGCTGGCGCAAACACGGTCTACTTTCACGTAGAGGCGGCTAAGCGGCCGTTTTCCCTGGTATCGCAGCTCAGGGAGCTGGGAGTCAGAGTCGGCGTTGCTCTAAATCCGGCCACTCCGCTCTGCTCGATTGAAGAACTCCTCGAGCGCGTCGACGTAGTCCTTGTGATGACGGTAGAGCCTGGCTTCGGGGGTCAGAGGTTCCTGAGCGGTATTGAGGACAAGGTCCGGAGGCTTAGAGACAAGATAGCTAAGGAGGGGGTAAATGTAGAGATTGCGGTCGACGGAGGCATCAATCCTAGCACGGCTCCAGCCGTAGTTAAGGCAGGAGCCAGAATTCTTATCGCTGGATCTGCCATATTCGGGAAAAAAGACCTAAAGGAGGCCGTGAGGCAACTCAGATTGGCCGCCGAGTCCGCCCCTGGGCCATGCTTAGGTGATCAAAAACTATAAGAGTGACCTGTGCTTTTCGCACATGGTGACAAGCCCTTGGCGCGGCTAGTCGTGGAGATAGAGGAAGTAAAGAGCGTATCTGTCGAGGAAGCACGGTCTCTGGGGCTATCTGACGAAGATCTCCTCTGGATGTACAGGAAGCTCGTCGAACTGAGG
The DNA here is from genome assembly GCA_011042755.1 of Thermoproteota archaeon. The sequence goes on from DRBY01000121.1 coordinate 14,455, forward strand.
AAGTTCGAGGAGCGAGTCGAGCAGATCTACCTCTACGAGGCCAGAATTCAGGGAACCGCTCACCTGTACTTCGGCGAAGAAGCCGTGGCCGTTGGAGTCGCTAAGGCCATAGAGGGGAGAGGCTACGTAACAAGCACGCACAGAGGACACGGCCACGCCCTGGCGATGGGAATACCCGCGAGGGAGGTTATGGCCGAACTCTTTGGAAAATTCACAGGAGTGGTCAGAGGGCTCGGAGGATCGATGCACGTAGCCATCGACCCTGAGAGGAGAACTCTGTGGTCCTCAGCCATAGTGGGCAGCGGGATACCTATCGCCGTGGGGGCAGCCCTAGCGTTGAAGTACAAGGGTGAGAAGAGCGTCATCGTGAGCTTCTTCAGCGACGGGGCCACCAACACTGGAGCTTTCCACGAGGCCCTCAACCTGGCGTCGTTCTGGAAGCTGCCGATCATCTTCGCGTGCGAGAACAACCAGTGGGCCATATCGATGCCTGCCTCTAGGTCTGTGACCTGCGGCAGGGTAGCCTACAGGGCGGCCGCCTACGGGATGCCGGGCGTGATAGTAGACGGAAACGACGTTTTGAGCGTGTTTAAGGCAACGAAAGAGGCTGCCGATAGGGCGATTAGGGGAGGGGGGCCTGTGTTGATTGAGTACCTCACATACAGGCTCAAGGGACACGGGGTTTACGACAAGGCTCTGTACAGGCCCAAGGAGGAGGTGGAGGAGTGGGTCCACAAGGACCCAATCCCCAGGTTCGAGAAGCTCCTCCTCGAGGCTGGAGTTGTCTCAGAAGAAGACCTCAAGCGGATACGAGAGGAAGTAGAGGCCGAGATAGAGGAGTCTGTCAAGTTCGCCGACGAGAGTGAGTATCCAGATTTCAACTGGCTCTGGGAGGTGATCTACGCATG
>DRBY01000038.1 GCA_011042755.1 Thermoproteota archaeon
ACATATACGACCAAGGTCTCAAGCCCGGCCTACCCTACAGAGTGCTCCCTGACGGCCGCCTAGAGGAACTGATGCCTGACGGCTCTGATGAGCGTATCCGAGTGGTTCTGACAATTGATGATAGTGTTAGGAGAGAGCTAGCAAGTTCCCTGGCTAAGATACTTCACTTCAGAGCACCACACATGCCGGGAGTGGCCCTCGACATCGAAGTGGCTACGCCAAAGGGCCAGATACCTTCCGCCAAGGAAGTGAAGCATCCTATCATAGCTGCTGCTCTGGCCGGAGAAGGAATTAGGGAAGTGCACATCTTGCGGAGGGGATCCGCTCAGCTGCCGAAGTGCGTCGAGGATGCCACGGTCGTTGTGCACGAGAGCGAAGCCGAGATGATAAGAACTGTGTTGGATAAGATTTCCTGCTTCCCGATCGTCTTCACGTTCAACGGCGACGGATTTGACATGCCTTACTTAGCCCGGAGGGCCCAGGAGCTGGGAGTTAGTCCCAAGCCGATTAGGCTAGAGAGGGACAGGGCGTTATTGGACACGGGCATTCACATCGACCTGTATCAGCTCTACAGCAATAGGTCGATACAAGTCTACGTCTTCAGCGGTAAGTACCTCGGCTACACTCTTGACGAGATCGCCCAGGCCATACTGGGCGTTGGAAAAATTGAGGTTGGGAGGGACTTCACGGCGCTTAAAACGGAGGATCTCGCGAGATACTGTTACAGGGACGCGAAGATCACTTACATGTTGGGGACCGCCCTAGGAGGGAGATTGGTCGACCTCCTGATGCTCTTCGCGCGACTAAGCAAGCTCCCGCTGGAGGACGTGTCTAGACAGGGCATCTCCCAGTGGATAAAGAACATGATCTACTTCGAATACCGGAGGAAGAACTGGCTGATCCCAAACAAAGAAGAGATAATGCTGGAGAGGGGAGCGGAGACTTACAGCAGAGCGCTGATCAAGGGCAAGAAGTACCTTGGGGCGATAGTGCTTGAGCCCGTGCCCGGGATACACTTCAACGTGTACGTCATGGACTTCGCCAGCCTGTACCCCAGCATCATCTCGAGGTGGAGAGTGAGCTTCGAGACCGTAAACTGCCCTCACGAGGAGTGTAAATCGAACAGACCAGTGGAGGGCCTGCCGCACTGGATCTGCACACACGAGGACGCTGGGCTCGTGTACAGACTGATCGGCGTGCTCCGAGACATGAGGGTTGGGTGGTACAAGAAGAAGGCGAAAGATCCAAGCCTGCCGAAGGAGCGGAGGGAGTGGTATGACGTCGTTCAGAGCGGCCTAAAGGTCCTCCTAAATGCCTCATATGGAGTGTTCGGCTACGAGAACTTTCCGCTATACTCGCCGCCGGTAGCGGAGATGATCACGGCTCTAGGCCGAAAGGCCATCACAACCGCGTTGGCGCTCGCCAGAAAGATGGGTTTGAGGGTAATCTACGGCGACACAGACTCCTTGTTTGTCCAGGGGGCTACAGAAGACCAGCTCAGGGCTTTTGAGAGAGAGGTAGAGAGAGCGCTGGGAATTGACATAGAGTTAGAGAAGCACTATCGTTACGTGATCCTCTCCAAACTCAAGAAGAACTACCTGGGCGTCAGAGACGACGGTACTGTCGACATAAAGGGCTTGATGGGGAAGAAGAGAAACGTACCAGATCTGGTGAGAGAAGCGTTTGCTGACGTTATCGAAATACTGAAAGGAGTAGAGAGCGAAGAGGGCTTCGAACAGGCCAAACGAATGATCAGGGGGAAAATACGCTACTACGTAGAGAGGTTGAAGAATAGAGAGTTCACTTTGGATGAAGTGGCCTTTAGAATGGTGCTAACGAGGCCGCTCCACACTTACGTCAAGACAACGCCTCAGCATGTGAAGGCGGCGCGTATGCTGGAGTCGCGGGGGATTAGAGTGCTCCCAGGGACGGTAATAGCCTATGTCAAGACCAAGAACAAGTGGGGAGTGAAGCCCGTGCAGCTGGCCAAAAAGGATGAGGTAGATGTTCAGAAGTACCTTGAGATCATGAGAACGACGTTTGAGCAGATACTAGACGTGCTCGGGATAGACTTCGGTGAGATAGCAGGGGGGGTCTCGGAGGGCGGTTTGTCGGCCTACTTCTGAGAGAGCCGCTCCTCTAGGGCTCTCCTGAGCTTCTCGCTGACGATGGCACCGTCTATCCTTCCTCGAACTACGCTCATGACGCGGCCCATGAGCCTGCCAAAGGCCCTCATGCCAACCCTATCAATAACCTCGCTCTCCTCTTCTATTATCGATTGAATTATCGAATCTAGTTCCTCCTCGCTCATTGCCAAGCTCTCAGCAAGAGCAACGGGGTCTAGGGAGGGCTCTTCAGCCAGCCTTCTCAGTAGCTCTGGAACAGCCTCTTTAGCCATCTTGCCACTGGATATGAGCCCTGCTATTGCATGGAAAGCTCTCTCCGGGATGTTATCCACGTTGACTCCCTCTCTAGTCAAGCCTCGAAGCGTGGAAGTTAGGGTTGAGGCCAGGAAGCGCACTGGAACTGTGGGGTGCTCCTCAACTATCCGTTCAAATAGTGCTACCCTGCCGTCATCGAGGAGCATTTCTGCCAGCTCCTGAGTGAGGCCGTAAGAGGAGACCAACCTAGAAACCACTCTCTCGGGTCTCTCAGGGAGCCCTCTCGCCTTTACCGCACTCACGACTTGGGTTGTCCTTACTGGAAGAACGTCTGTCTCAGGGTACATCCTCGCAGCGCCTGGCAGCGGTCTCATGAAAGCAGTATTCCCGCCTGGAAGGGCTCTGCGTGTCTCCTTGGGAACCCCGACGGCTGCCTGAGCCACCCTCTCCCTAACAGCATTGAGCGCCATCTTTGCAGACTCGGGGGACGCGATAACTAGAACGAAAGCGTCGCTCGATTCGAGTCCTGCAGAAGACCGGACGCTCTGAACCTCGCTCTCCTTGATGCCATAGCCAGGAAGTTCGTCCGAGTGGAGGATTCCGGCCACGCCGCCAAAGACTTTGGCATAGTCGGAGAGCTCAGTCCCAAACCTCCTGCCAGGCTGAACATCCATTCCTAGCAGCCCAGACATTCCGGGGAGCGGTAGCATCAGCACCCTTGCTCCGCGAGACAATGCCTTCCTGACCAACTTTGACTTTGAGCCTGTTAGAAGATCGGTCACATCGGCTGTCTCAAGAGACTCAAATGTGTGGGGCGTTAGCCCCCTGGCCCGCATCTCATCTCGTATCTTCAGTAGGTTAACCTGCCTCAGCACCTCTCTCCTGATAACCTCCTCGATTAGATCCAACTCTTGAACGCCCTTGATCTCCTGCCTAGCTCCCTCGGCTATGCTCACGTTGAGATCCTGCCTTATGCTCCCAATTCCCCTCTGAACGCGTCCAGTAGCCCTGAGGAGCCTTCCAAGGTATAGGGCGGCCTCTCTGGCCTGCGCCGGGTGATGAATGTCTGCCTCGGTGGCTATCTCGACGAGGGGAATCCCCAGCCTATCGAGGCGATACTTGGCGCCCTCGGGAGTCGTCTCAATGATGTAAGCTGATTCCTCCTCGAGACAGAGCGTTGCTACGCGAACGTCACCCTTGGAGGTTGGAATGAGGCTGTTTGCATTTCCTAGGGCAACTAGCGCGGTTCTCTGGAAGCCCGTAGTGTTGCTGCCATCAACCACAATCTTCCTCATGACGTGAACTTCGTCTACCACATCCATGTGGAGCAGCGATGCTACCTCAATGGCGATCTCTAAGGCCTCCTGGTTCAGAGGAAGTGGTGGCGCCTCATCAAGCTCTACCTCGCAGGTCGTGTCCGAGTAGGCACCGTATTCGAAGAGACGGGCCCGCATCGTCTCGAATCGCGCTGCCGGATCTATTGTCCCCAACTCGCTGTAAGAGACCCTGAGCCTCCTTCTAACCCATACGTCTGGATCGTCATGCCTCATCTTTGGAGGGCAATGACAAAAGAGCTTCTCAGACGTGTTTAGCCTCTGGTGTATCTCTATTCCAACCATGAGCCCAAGATCGGAGTAATTCAGTTCTCCAACCAATACGATCACCTCTTATCAAAGCACGGGGGATACGCAGATGGACTGATGCTCTCAGTGAACTCGCCCGCCTGGCTGGTCGTCATGAACTCCCTGAGTTCGCTTCCCTCCAGACCTCTCCCCAAAGCTATCATTAGCTTCACGGTCGCGACTTCGGGGAGAGTATCTGCGGCCGGTATCACGCCCGCTTCAAGCATGTTCCTGCCCGTGGAGTATACCTTGAGGTCCACTCGTCCAAACAGACACTGCGACGTGATTACGACGGGTACCCCAGAATCCACCAGAGATCTGATCGCGCCAATGACCCTGTTGGGGACGTGCCCAAGGCCTGTGCCAGCCAGCACGATACCCTTGTATCCAGCAGACGCTACTGCTTCGAGGAACTCAGGGTCTATTCCAGGCCACGAGTAGGCTAACGCAACCTTGGGCTCGATCTCCGTGCGGGCGGTAACCACACCGGGCTCTTCAGACCTCCTTCTGAACTTGGGGTTGATCACAGTGACCCCTTTCTCATCAACCTTGGCTAGGGGGAGTTCATTTACCGACATAAAGGCGTCTCGCCTAGAGGTGTGCATCTTCCTGGCTCGCACCCCTCTTATCACCCAAGCGAAGTCGTCAGACGAACTCCCGTGCATCACGATAACCGACTCAGCCATGGGCCCCTCTGCGGCCACTCTAACCGCGGCCATTACGTTTAGGACGGCGTCCGTGCTAGGCCTGTCTATCGATCGCTGGGATCCGACTAGGACGACCGGGCGGTCCAGGTTCTCTAGCATGAACGCCAAGGCAGACGCTGTATAGTGCATTGTGTCGGTGCCGTGAGCGACCACAACTCCAGATGCGCCGGCATTCAGCTCATCCGCTACCTTTTGGGCTATCTGGCTCCACTCCTCTGGCCTTATGTCCTCACTAAGCTTCGTCATCAGGGGGACGTAAGAAACATTGGCTATCTCCGCAATCTCAGGTATGAGGTCTATCAGCTCTTCTGGAGTCTCTGTGGGTTTGACCGCGCCAGTGGAGTAGTCTACCCGCGAGGCTATGGTGCCTCCAGTGACGACGATGGGTACCTTTGGCAGGCCCGGCCTGCTCTCAACTCTGGGAAGTTGCGCCTTAGATGGTCCCTTAGCCTTCTTGAGAACTTCTATCGAGGAGATCCTCGAAACGTGTATTCCGATGTTGTATCCGTTAGCCAGCTTCAGCACTATGTGCTCGTCGTCTAGGATTTCGGGCCTGGGCATTAGGAGCCCTTCGAAGAACCTATCCTCTGTTGAAATGCGAATGAGGTCGTAGTCGCTCGCCTCGGCCGCCTCTAAGATCTCTTTTGCTCTACCCTTGTAGGAGAGAGGCATCAACGTCCAGGAACTTCGTACTATCAAAAAGTGTGGTATCTCTAGAACCCTCCACCCCGACCCAGCCTTTGGTGACTCCTAGCCAGAGACCCTTCTGCCAAGGAGGCTAGGAGTGAGAGTTCTCCCGAGAGCGCAGTTGCCGCTAAGATCTCCGCGAACTTTCTCGCGTTCACGCCGGGAGGGTCTCCGCCCCCAGCGCAGCCTAGCGCGGACAGGGCTGCCCTGGCGTAGGGGAGGCGGGTCCCCCCGCCAACAGTACCTACCTCAAGGGAGGGGAGCGTGAGCGAGATGTAAACCCCACTGTCTTGAGGTTCTACTGTAGTTATCCCCATGCTGGACTCAACGACCTGAGCTAGATCCTGCCCGTAAGCTATGAACATGGCAGCCACGACGTTGGCCACATTTGCATTGAATCCCCCCATGGAGCCAGCTACGGCTGCACCTAGCAGGTTCTTGCGCCATGCAACCTCGGCCAGTCTGTCCACAGAGGTCTTCAATCTGCTCTTGACGAGATCTTCTGGAATAAATGCTTCTGCGACTACGGTCTTACCTCTTCCGGCTACCCAGTTAACCGAGGCTGGCTTCTTGTCGGAACACACGTTCCCGCTGAGCGCGATTGGGTCTAGATCGGGAAACCTCTCCTTCAGTACGCTCAGTATTCTGTCAGACGCGATAGTCACCATGTTCATGCCCATAGCGTCTCCGGTCTCGAAAAGGAACCTGAGGAAAAGCGTTCGACCCGCCTGGAACGGCTGAACGCACAGAAGCCTCCCGTGGCTCGTGACCTCCTCAACAACTCTTTGAAGCCTCTCTAGGTTGTTAGAGACCCATTCTGCCACTTCGGCGGCCCTAGCGGCTGTAGGGGCAACCAACGCAGGAGCGCGAGCCATGCCGTCTCTGAGGATCTTTGTCCTCGCCCCTCCCGCCATAGTTATCGTGGTGGCTCCTCGATTTACAGATGCCACTAGCGCCCCCTCGGTAGTGGCTAGGAGAGGGTAGAACGTTCCCCTAGCGTAATCTCCCTCAACTCGCAGAGGGCCGACCACGCCTAAGGGTACGCTTACCTCGCCAACGGGATTCTCGATGTTCCATCTAACAAGCCTAGAGAAATCGAGGCGACTGCGGGCAATGGGTTTGAGATCTGCCCCAGTCACATTCTCTAAGAACTTCAGCCTGAGATCTGCCGCCTTATTCGAATCGCCAAGCAAGGCATCTAGCTCTCTCAGCTTAACCCTGTCACGCAGGAGGTCGCCGAGCAGGTTCTCCAAGCGCTTTCACCGCTTGAGCCTTGGCCTAAACTTGAGTCCATACGCTATGGGCCCGCCTTCACCCCCTACCCTGACCTTTCTCAGCACCACCTCGACCTCCATCCCCGGGGATACTTGCGCTGGATCCACGTCCGTCAGCTGTGTGAATACTCTAGTCCCATCATCAAGCTCTACGAGGGCCAGCACGTATGGCTCATAGAACTCGTACCCTCTGGGCGTCGCGTGCAAGGTGGTGTGATAGAGCACCCTTCCCTTCCTTGGGAGGAGTATCCTCTTCATCTTCCTAGACCCGCACCTCGGGCAGACCATCCTGCTCGGCAGAGTCCTGTAGCCACACTCTTCACACTCCACACCCTCTAACCGGTAGCGATACGGCATCTCCCTCTTAATCGAGGGAATGCTGGGTATGAGGGCCCACATGTCAACTCACCCTCCTCAAAACGGTCACTACCACGTTTGCTCCAGTACCGCCAACGTTCATGGCGGCCCCAACCTTGGGATCTGGCACTTGAGCACTTCCCGCTCTTCCAGCTAGCTGTCTGTAGATCTCGACTATCTGGTAAACTCCGGTAGCGCCCACCGGGTGGCCCCTGGCCTTCAGCCCACCTTCAGGGTTCACCGGCAGGGGGCCATTCCTCTCGGCGTCACCCGACTTGATGAATTCGTGGGCCTTACCCGGCTCCACGATGCCCAGGGCCTCGAGGTTTAGGTAGCCCATGATGCTAAATGCGTCATGCACCTCAACCACGTCTAAGTCGCTTGATGGGATGCCGGCCATTTCAAAAGCCTTCTTGGCGGCTATCTTGGCCGCCTTGAGTTCAAGGAGATCTTCCCGCGTGTACAAGGCCACGGTGTCCGTGGACGACCAGAAGCCAGATAGCTCTACAGAGACCCCTTCGCCGTCTCTTGACTCAGATGCTGAGAGCACGAGCGCCGCCGCCCCGTCGCCTGTTGGGGCGGAGTCCAGGAGTCTTATCGGTTCTGCTATCATAGGCGAGTTCAAGTAAGCCTTCATGTCGATCGGGAACCTGAGCTGAGCGTAGGGAACGTCTGTAGCGTTCTTGTGCATTAGGATTGGCAGCCACCCGAAGTCCTCCTCGCTAAGGTTGTACTGCATCGCGTAAGCCCGCATTATCAGGGCGTTCAGCGAGACAAAGGACGCGCCCCAGAACAGCTCGTACTCGGCTTCCGAGGCCGTGGCCAAGGCCGAGGTCACATCTTCTATAGCGGTCATGTCGCTCATCTTCTCGACTCCGATCACGAGGACTCGGTCGAAGAGCCCAGACTTGATGGCCAGAGCAGCGTTCAGTACCGCAGCGCCTCCAGATCCACAGGCAGCCTCCACCTTGAACGCAGGAACTCCAGACAGACCTAGGTAGTCGGCGGCGTAGGCCCCAAGGTTCTCCTGAGCATTCAGAATTCCAGACATCATGTTTCCAACGAAAATCGCGTCGACGCGATCAACTCCCGCCTCATCTAAGGCTGCCAAGCCAGCCTCTGCTATCAGATCCCTGAGGCCGTAATTCCAGAGCGTCCCTATGTTAGTTAGGCCGGAGCCAATCACGTAGACCTTCCTCATCCGGATCACCCTCAGTAAGCCCCAATATCTGCTGGCATCTTGTACATCCGCATGCTCCTAGCGTAGAATGGATAGCCCACGTACACCTTCCTTTCGAGATAGTCTCTGGACTTCGGGGCCCTGTCTCTGACCTCCTCAATCTTCTCCGTGACCTCTATGTGAAACGCATCACTCCCGGCGCCCGATCCGAATGACACCAAGAGTATCTTATCGCCGGGCTTGGCGATGTCTAGAACCGCGGTAAGGCCCAGAAGTGAGGACCCGCTGTAAGTGTTCCCCACTACTGGGGTAACGAGGCCTGGCTTTATCTTCTCCATTGGAAAGCCCAGCATCTTTCCCACTCTGCGTGGGAACTTGCCATTAGGCTGGTGGAAGACTGCGTAGTCATAGTCGTCGGGAGTAGTCCCGAGCTCCTCCATGAGACCCTTGGCGGCCGATACGATGTGGTGGAAATACGCTGGCCGGCCAGTAAAGGCTCTCCCGTGAGCTGGATACTTGACTAGAGCTCTCCTCCAGAAGTCAGGGGTATCCGTAACATAAGAGTAGGAAGCCTCGATCGTGGCCGCTGACTCAGAAGCTGGACCTATGACAAAGGCCGCGCCGCCTGCCGAGGCGGTGTACTCTAGCGGGTCGCTTGGAGCGCCCTGAGAGGTGTCGGCGCCTACGGCGAGACCGTATTTTATCATACCTGAGCCGACGAGGCCTATAACCGCCTGAATGGCCTCAGTACCGGCCTTGCATGCGAACTCAAAGTCTGCGCCCGTGGTGGCTCCAGAAGCCCCGATCGCCTCGGCCAATATCGTCGAGGTTGGCTTCACAGCATAGGGCTTTGACTCGGTTCCAACATAAACTGCGCCAAGCTCTGTTGGATCGATACCCGCTCTGGCGAGCGCGTTCATGGCCGCCTCATACGAAATCGTCAGCGTATCCTCGTCCAGCCCAGGAACGCTCTTCTCAAACACCATGAGACTCGAGGCAAACCTGCTCCACTCGCGGCCCCATGCGGCGGCGAGGTCCTCCTCCTTTATCCTGAACATTGGGACGTAAGACCCCCATCCCACTATTCCCACGGGTCTATCAGGCCTCACGCGTCCCCCCTCCTGAGACCTCCTCATAACCGAGCCAGAATGCCTTCTCATTCTCCTCGAGGGCGAATTTGGGAACCCTCTCCCTCACAGCCTCGACGAGCAGCTCCGGAGAGAACGGGAGAATTCCTGTCGCTGAGAGAGCGCCCAACATGACGACGTTAACTGCTCGCGGGTTTCCGGCCCTTAGCGCGAGGGCATCAGCATCGATTAAGTGGACAGCCTCTGCCCGCACGCTTGCGAGTATCTTAGATAGGATCTCCTCTTTGCTCGGATAGGCAACATGCCCGGTGTAGTGGGCGAGTGGGTAGATCAGCCTCCCGTTCAGCAAGAGGATGCCGAACTCTGGGTTGAGCAGGTGCAGGTGCCTGGCCGCTTCTGAGAGCTCGAATCCTACGATCGCGTGAGCCTTCAATGGCGGGATCTTTGGACCAAAGACGCCATCCCCTATGCGTACGTGGCTGTAAACCGACCCCTCTCTCTGAGCCAGTCCGTGAACATTCCTTATCCTGACGTTCAGTCCGGTCTTTATGGCAGCGACTCCGAGGATATCGGCGGCCACCACAACACCTTGCCCACCGACTCCGGCTAGAACTATGTTGACTTCCTTAACGGCCACCACAACTCACCCCGACCGAACGATTGCGTTGTTTGGGCATACCTGAGCGCAGATCATGCAGCCAACGCATTTGTCCTCATAGATGAACGCTTTGCCCAACTCCTCGTCGAATCCGAGGGCCGGGCACCCCGTCTTTATGCACTCCTTGCACCCTGTACAGAGCGCCGGGTCGACCGTGGCAGGCTTGGGCCTGGTTCCCTTCTTCCTCAGCCTCCTGAGGACCTGAAGCGTGCACTCCGCCCTGAACACCACCAGCGAGGGGAGCCCATTCTTCCTGGCTGCCTCGATAGCCTCTACCATCACTTGCTCGGCCTGCTTCAGATTGTAGGGACTTACGACTTTGACATATGGAACCTGGAGCGCCTTAGCTATGTCCTCTGGCTTCAGAACGGGAGCGTTGTCCCCCATGGCGTTCACTCCCGAGGACGGGCTGGGCTGGTGTCCAGTCATGCATGTCCACCGGTTATCGAACACCGCAACGACGATTGGGGCCTTGTTGACGACTGCGTTCACCAAGGCCGGGAGCCCGCCGTGGAAGAATGTGGAGTCCCCGATTACGGCAATTATCGGCCTGTTTTCTCCCGCCTTCCTAGCGGCGGCAGCCATCGCTATGCTTGAACCCATAGCTATGCACGTGTCTATGGCGTCGAGCGGCGGGTTGGCTCCTTGGTTGTAGCACCCTCTGTCACCGAATACTAGCCCGTCAGTCCCGAGCCTGTTGAGGGCTGCCTTTATGGCGAGGTAGCTCCCCCGGTGAGGGCATCCGGCGCACATCTGCGGAATCCTTCTCTGGACGCTCGTGGAGACTTTCTTGAGGTTGAAAGCAGGCGTCGCCACATAGTTTATTCCAAAGAGCTCACGCATGACCTCGCCGACGATTGCTGGGCTGTACTCGCCGTACCTCCTGAGGTGACCCGTGTTCTTTCCATACACCTTAACATCCAGATCGTGTAGCTGAACGAGCTTGATTATCTGATCCTCTAGGAAGGGTTCTAGCTCCTCCAGGACGAGGACCTTCTTAACAGACTTGAGAAACCCAAGTATCTGATCCTCAGGAAGAGGATACGTTATCGTAAGCTTAAGGATCGGAACCGAATTCAGGAGCCCCTCCGAGGCCAGAACGTCCATAGCGTAGGAGTGAGGAACTCCGGTCGTTATGAGGCCCCAGTCTCCGCTGGAGGGGCCTAGCCTCTTGACGAAGGGCTCGCGACCGACGAGGTCCCTTACTCCTTCTAGCCTCTGAAACAGCTTGGGAATGTTCACCCTAGCATTTGGGGCGATGCTGACAAGCCTTCCATGATCTCTGGGGAACGAGGGGGTTCTACTCTCCTTCCTGATCGGTCCCAGCTTGACAGGCCCCTTTCCGTGGGCCACGGCGGCTGTGTAACGGAAAAGAACGGGTGTCTTAGCTTTCTCCGAAAGGTCCAGCGCGTGTATAACCAAGTCCTTTGCTTCACCTGGATCAGAGGGCTCTACGACGGGGATGTTCACAATCCTCCCGTGGTATCTAGTGTCAACAGAACTCTGAGAGCTGTGAGGGTGAGGGTCGTCTGCCGAGATTATTACGAGACCTCCCTCTACCCCGGTAATTGCTGCCACGGCGAGAGGATCGAGAATCCAGTGCGTCCCTAGGTGCTTCATAATGGCGATCGACCTTAATCCGGCTAAGGATGCCGAGTAGGCGGCCTCGAATGCCACCTTCTCGTTAGTCGACCACTCAACGTACATGCCAACCTTCTTGGAAACCGCGGAGAGGTTCGCCAGCACCTCGCTGCTGGGCGTGCCTGGATAGGCTGCAGCGAACTGCACTCCAGCCTCAATTGCTCCCCTCGCTATTGCCTCGTTACCCATCATGAGGACTAACTTACCGGGTTCCTCCAACAGGGTTACGGCCATTGCTACCCCCCACGACCACATTTTTCGACGATTGCTGATGAAACATCGCAGTTTATAACCGTATTGATCGGTGATGTTATGTTTACTGTCGCTTTATAGGTACAATAGCTCGTCCCCTTTGCAGGTTGACCTGAGAGCAAATAAAGGTTGACTTTTCGCCCATTAAACTAAAGCGAGGTTCTTAAGCGCTCTACGAGCTCCCCTACGTCGGGCAGCTTGGAAACAACCAGGCCGACATTCGAAAGCTTCGCGAGCTTAATAGCGAGAGAGTCAACAGACTCTGGTGCAAGCCCGTGCAGTACTACGAGGGCTGGTCTCATGTCGAACACACGAATGGCCACCATTGGAGACCTGCCGGTGGAGACCTTCGTGAATATCAGCGCCCTCTCCGTTGAAGAACCAAAGAGCCTCATGAAGTCAGCCCCAGAGAGCGTCTCGATAGCCTTCACGCTGTCAATTACCGTGTAGCCATAGATGTATTGCGATCCAGGGGGTTGAACCAAGACCTCCCCGTCAATGACCTTGACGAACTTGCTGGTCTCTACTGGAGCGGCGAGCTCTCGTATGTCGATGACGCTTGCCAGCATGTCCGATATGCCGAGAGTTCTGGCGAGAGTCTTAGTAACGGTGCCACCCCTCTTCTCGTCGAGTTCAAGCAGTGCTTCAACGAACCTCCTGAGCACTAGGGATCCAGGGCTCCTCCTCCTCCCCGACTCGTAGTCAGATATCACGGAGGCGGAAACCTCGAGGGTTCGCGCTAGCTCGCTCTGCTTGATGCCAAAGTACTGCCTCCACTTCCGCATGGCCAGCCCAATGTCGCTCGAGAACAGAATATCGCCTGCTATCTTCTTAGCTATCATCTCTCTAAGTATTCGCCTGTGGTAGGACGCAACAACCTCCTCAGATCCACCCTTTGATGGCAAGAGGTATCACCTTGGAACCCTCACCTCTGATCCAATAATAGGACCTTATAAAATGTTCTGAGTATAGAACGCTTCCTTTAATCAGCCTCACGGATCAGCGTGAAACTCTGATAACCTCGACAAAAGTCTAATTAGTGCGCCTGAGTCAACTTCCGTGCTCACGTATTTCCCGTCTTCCTCAGCGATTTCCTTGGCTACTATATGGTAGCAGAAGGGTCTCCCTCTCCTAAGCATAGCTTCCATGTAGAAGTCTGCGCACGAACAGTAGAAGTCGCCGAAGACGAGGTAGTCTTTCCTCTCGCCCCTCACGAGCCACACCGTAAATCCGCGGGGGCCAGATACCCTTATGACCCTCCTCTCCTCGACCGTCCTGATGGCTTTCAGCGCACTCTCTGGGGGCAGCAACCTGAGGAGATTTCGCGCAGATCTATCACATTGGCTGGGGTGATTGCTCAGTTGTCGCTCACCTTGGTGAAGGGGTTCCCAGCTCTAACTTTTACCGTTGACGATAAGAGGGTTCTCGTCGTGGCTGACCTGCACTTAGGGCTTGAAGATGAGCTGGCGGCCAAGGGCGTGTCAATACCGGATCTCTCTTCTCGAATTTCTCTGGGACTCATTGATCTCGTGAAAAAGCAATCTCCAGACATTATAGTCCTGCTAGGCGACGTGAAACATGGGGTGGGTCTCCCCAGCCTGAGAGTTAGGCAGATTATCCGTGAGACCTTATGCGATCTCCTGGAACTCACCGAGGAGATCTGCATAATCAAGGGGAACCATGATGGTGGTTTGGAGGAAATAATTCCCCAGGGAGTGCGGATTATCGGGCCGAGAGGGGAGGTCATTGGAGACCTAGGTCTAATACACGGCCACTCTTGGCCTGCAGATGAGATCTTCTCGTGCAGGCTAGTCCTCGCGGGGCACATACACCCAGCCGTTCGCGTCACAGACCCAGGAACCGGTCACGCGAGCATCGTGAGAGCTTGGATGATAGTCCCCTGGAGGCGCGAGGCTTTGGAAGAGCGCCTAGGCACCCCCGTCTCTAGAGAGTCGCGCGTTTTGGTTCTGCCCGCATTCAACAGGTACGTCGGGTACGGAGTGGTGAGCGGTCAAACGCGCATGAGGAGGTTCGGGCCCCTAGCATTTCACGCGCTCGATATGAAGCGCGCCCACTTCTTCTCGCTGGATGGGCACTACCTCGGCAGCGCAGCCGAATGTAGCCTGTGAGCCAAGAACGTAATGTTAATATCACACCAGCTTTCCTGGCCGTTAAGGGAGTCCGCTGGACGAGGCTTACGACGTTGTCATCGTTGGGGCAGGCCCCACAGGGCTCTTTGCTGCTCATGAGATCAAGAAAGGCGTTCCTGACGCTAGAGTCTTGATCATTGAGATGGGTCCAGATCTGCCGGGCAGATACTGCCCGGCTCAAGTAACGGGGAGATGTGCCCTCTGCCCGACCTGCGCGGTAGTCTCCGGGTTCGGCGGCGCAGGCGCCTTTAGCGACGGGAAGCTCAACCTAAGCGAGAGGATAGGGGGAGAGCTGGCTGATTATCTCGGTGGGAGTCAAGTTCGAGAGCTGATATCCTACGTAGATTCCGTGTACTTGGATCTGGGGGCTCCAGAGAAGGTCTATGGTACCGACGAGGAGGCCATCCAAGAGCTGAAGAGGAAGGCTTACAGGCAGGGATTCCTGCTCGTTCCATTCAAAATACGCCATATGGGAAGCGACGGGGGCCTACGGGTCCTGCAGAACTTCAGGAAGCGACTTGAGGAGATGGGCGTAGAGTTCCGATTTGGGGAGGCCGCTGAGCGCGTAGAGGTGGAAGGCGGTAGAGTGATTGGGATAAGACTTGTCAGCGGAGAGTTCGTACGCGCAAAGTACGTTATCGTAGCACCTGGTAGGGTAGGCGCAAACTGGTTGGTCTCAGAGGCCAGAAGGCTCGGCATAGGCGTGGAGGCCGGCCGGGTGGACATTGGCGTGAGGGTCGAGGTTCTAGCCGAGGTCATGAGGGAGTTTACCGACGTGCTGTACGAGCCAAAGCTGATCTACTACACTAAGACGTTCGACGACAAGGTGAGAGTCTTTTGCGTCAATCCAGGGGGATTCGTAGTTACCGAGTCGTACTGGGGGATCGTAACAGTGAACGGCGCGGCCAAGGAGGAGAGCCGGACGGAGAATACCAACTTCGCTCTGCTCGTTTCTGTAAAATTCACTGAGCCGTACAGGGACTCTATCTCCTACGCGCTTGACATAGCGAGACTTGCCAACAACATCGCGGACA
>DRBY01000006.1 GCA_011042755.1 Thermoproteota archaeon
AGCCAAAAGCCGCAGCCGCGATTCCAGCGGACAGCATCACTCCGCCGAAGTCCTTCATGTTATCGCTCCTAGCCTTCTTCAGCAGGAGCGCTCCCAATGCGGCAAGTACTAAGCCGTGACCCAAGTCGCCGTACATGAAGCCGAACATCAGGGAGAACAGGATCGCGGTTACTGGAGTTGGATCCAACTCTCTAGGCTTTGGTAAACCGTACATCTTATGCGTCAAGAGGCTGAAGGGTCGGAATATCCGGCTCACTTCCACATAGGTAGGCGGCTTGTCTCCTTTGCTGGGTTTTTCAAACTCGATACCAACAAAACCTGTAAGCCTATTGGAGAGCTTCTGCTTTAATTCGTCTAGTTTATCCTCCGGCACCCACCCGTGAACTAAAACGAGTTCGACTCCCTCGAGCATGTACTCTGTCTCTAGCTTCTCTGCCGCCGCCTTAGGCCTGATTTGCCTTAATCCGTAGACGATCTTTGAGAACAGCCCTTCTAGGAGTTTAATGGCATCTTCCTTCTTCTTTTCTAGATCTTTCTTGGCTTGTTTGTCTGCATATCTTGAGAGCTTGTCGATCTCTTCCTTTAGTTTTGAGAGTTCGGCGAGAAGAGGCTGCGCCTCCTTCACCAGCTCAGATATCCTGTAGCTCGCCTCCCCTGCCTCAACGGCCCTCACGGTAATAGCCTTCGCTCTGAAACTTGCTATGGTGTCTCTGAGCCGCTGAGCCGTGTCTCCGGCCTCTTCCAGTCTCTCCAGTCCCTCCTTGATCAGTTGATCTCTCCTTGCTTCTATTGCCTCCATCTCCTGCTTCAGACGCTCTAGTTTCGGCTCCCTTTCTGCTAGGAGGGGCGCTAATTCAGGAACCTTCTTGCTGGCCTCGACTATCCTCGACCACATCTGCTCGACGAGCCTCATCTCAGCCAAGCTCTCTTCAGCTGACTGAGCATCTGAGAATTTAGTTAACGCTACTTTGAGGAGTTCCTCAAGGCGGGAGAGGGTTAATTTGACTTGTTCGGCTTCTTCCTCACTCATGTGTGGTTCTATCTCCGCTAGTTCGGCCGTGAGTGGCTCTATCGACGATATAGCGCGTTTTGTAACCTCAGTTCTGTCTGAGGTGGAGGAAGAGGGGGAGAGTCCAGCCTCTACCAAGTAAATGATCCTCGCCAAGTTCCTGTCGGCCTCCAATAGGGCTCGGGCCAGCCTCAGCTTCCGTGGATCCGTCTCCAGAACGGCAGCCGCCGCCTCGTAGTACTGCCTGATCATCTCCTCTATCTCGGCTACCCTGCTCTCCAGCTCTGCCCTCCTCTTGGACAAATCTTTCAGCATTCTCTTCGCCGATGCTGCTAGGTCTAGCTCTCTCTGAACTTCTAGGAGCTGTCCTATGGCAGCATCCACATGCTCAGGTAGCGACCTTATCTCGTCGAGGCTCAGATCGTAACTGGACTGCTCAGGAGTGGGTACTCTCCCTAAATGAGCTATAACTCTCTCAGCGGCCCTTCTAAGCTCGGTGTAGAGTCTAAGATGCTCGATAGAGACATCCTCCGGCGGCTTGAGCCCTGGGATCCCCTCGGGCCTCTCCATATGAACCTCATCAAACTCTACGAGTGCCTCCGCCAGCTCGCGACGGAGGTTCTTGGTCGTATAAGCGTAAAATTTCTTCACGGGTTTTGGAATGAGCATCTAGATCCCCTCTCCCGCCTATTCTGCCCTGTATCGAGGCCGTGCTCGCCGGGAGGCGGGGTCACGCCGACTTTAAAAAAGGTGGCGCGGGCCTGTCAGCGAGAGTATGCCAAGAAGCCTTCTATTCTTTGTTGGAACGAGACCTGAGATCATTAAGGCTGCGCCGGTGATACACGCCCTCCAGAAGAGAGGTCTCCCAGTCGACATAGTTCACGTAGGGCAGCATTACGATAGGGAGCTCAGCAGAGTGTTTCTCGATGAGTTTCGACTGCCTGAGCCCGTCGCAGAGTTGGGTGTGGGGTCTGGAAGCCACGCCTACCAGACGGCAGAGACGATAGTCAGAGCGGAGGAGATCTTGGGCGAGCTACTCCCAGAGGCTGTTCTGGCCGTGGGCGACACGAACGCCGTACTCGGCACAGCGCTGGCATGCACGAAGCTGGGGATTCCTTTCCTACACATCGAGGCTGGGTTGAGGAGCTTCGACTACACGATGCCAGAGGAACTCAACAGGAGGGTTGCAGACCACCTAGCGGCTCTAAACTTCGCGCCCACTAGGAGGGCCGTGGAGAACCTGCTCAACGAGGGGATACCGCCCTCCAGAGTTAAGCTCACCGGAAACACGGTCGTTGACGCCGTTAAGACGATGCTCCCCGTCGCGAGGGAGAAGTCGAAGATCCTCAAGAAGCTCAGAGTCGATCCCTCTAAGCTGAACCTGCTGGTCACGGTGCACAGAAGGGAGAACTTGGAGCACTCTGAGAGGCTGGCCGGCATTGTTCAGGCCCTCTTAGAGCTAGATGAGGCCCAAGTAGTGTGGCCCGTCCATCCACACGCAGCCAGAGTCTTGAGAGAGAGGAACTTGCTAAACGACCTGCTGAGGGCTCCTCACGTCAAGCTGACGAAGCCGCTTGGATATCTAGACTTTCTAACGCTCCTCCACTCGGCTACGGCCGTCGCCACGGACTCAGGGGGCGTTCAGGAGGAAGCTCTCACCTTGGGCGTGCCCTGCGCCGTTCTTAGAGACAACACGGAGAGGCCAGAGATCGTTGAGCTAGGCGCGGGTCTCGTCGTGGGGGCGCACCCCGGGAGGATCGTAAAGACTCTGAGAGACTTCTTCTACAATCCTGTGTGGAAGAGAAGAGCCAGAAAAGTGACAAACCCATTTGGAGATGGGAGAGCCGGGGACAGGATAGCTGAGATCGTAGCATCGATCGACCTCTCCAAACTCGAGCCTAAGTCTCCCAAATTCGAGGAGGGAGCTCCTGTCTACGCCATTGTGCCAGTCAGAGGAAGGCTCGAAGGGATGCTGGTGTCGCAGGTAGAGCAGTCCATGAACGTGATCGTGGTGGCCGTCTACGATAGGAAGGGGAGGACTGACTACCCACACCCTAATAGGGAGTTGAGAGGGGGGGAGGTGCTGAAGGTCTTAGGTGAGCGGAGATTTGTTGGGAGGATCGGAAGTTCGGTGAGGAGGTGATTGGATGAACGAACTCCAAACGCTTGGCTTGGTCGTGTTGTGCGCAGGAGTTCTGCTCGTGATTTTATCGCTGCTACTGCCCCCCAGAGCAGAGAGGAGAGAGGTAAGAGAGACCAGTGTAGGCGGCATCATATTGATCGGACCAATACCAATAGTCTTCGGGAGGAACCTGACTCGAGGGATGCTGCTGTTGCTGATGGTAACTGGGCTCGTTATGGTGATAACACTGCTCGCTCTCTATGCATTCTGGGGGGGATAATGAGTGGTTTGGAACGCTTCAATTTCTGAGGAAGTCCAATCAGCCTTCTACAGGGCTGTAATACTGCTGCTAGGAGTCTCTCTCATATTCATGGGAACACTTCTGCTCGCGCTCGGATCACTCAGAGCCGGTGAGGCCAAGGGTGGTTTTGTGATAATTGGGCCCTTCTTCTTTGCTTACGGGGAGGAAATACAGCCATGGGTCGTCCTCGCCCTGCTATTGATCGCAGTCGTCATGATGGCCGTCTTCTTGATCGCAGTTAAGAAGGTGCTGACGTTCCCTATAGAGCCTACAGGAGCCTCCTCCTAATGGCCTCTGACTCTCTCCTCACGAGTTCTCTGAAGAAGTCGTCATCGACCGTCGAGTGCTTTAGGAGGAGATCCCTGAGATCTTCGGGGTCTACCCCCCTCGCGGCGGATGCAACGAGCGCGGTCTTCCCGAACCTCTTTGTCAGGAGACCCAGTCTGAAAGCACGATCGGCTAGCTCTGAGTCCGGCACGGACGGTCTACCTGTCTCCCTGGCAGCCTCCACGGCTTCAATCGCCCTCTGGGCCCACTTCCCTGAGAAGGCAGCCAAGGCCTCTGAACCGCACGCCGGGCATCTGAGCCCTTGGGTCGACTCTAAGAGAGTGCTCACCCTGATCGTGGTCCACCATGACCAGCAAGAGGGGCAGACCACCACCAAATCGGTGCTAAGGATCCTGGCTTTGGCAGTTCTAAGGAGTATCTGCTCGAGTCTCTCTGGTGGGAGTATCTCCAGATAAAATTGGGATCTTTGGAGACCGAGCCAAGCTATTGGGCTGGGTTCGCGTCCCTTCACAGTTATCAATTCAATCTCACCAGAGGAGAGTCTTTCCAAGAGAGTTCTGAGGCCCTGTATGTCGTAATCTTTGAGCAGCGACTCGGAGATGGCTTCCTCGTATACCGGCGTTCCTTCGTAGGCCTCTACGATTTTCTTCAGGCTGAGTTCCCTGACGCTTGCCCACCTGGAGACCAGCCCCATTCTCTTCGCGACCTGTAAGACTCTTACTGCAAATCTCCCCGTTCTAGGCAACACCTTAAGCAGTAGAGATTCCAAGTCCTCCGCCTTGAGCCTGTCTATAGCCTGCATAACTACCTCGACGCTGGCTGGGCGCAGGATCACTCTGTATGGGTCCTCGTTCGACAGGACTCCAAGCCCGGTTGACTCGACTATGATGTGTGAGAGGAGCCTCGACAAAGTTCTGTTAACTAGGGTTCCAGCGCAGGCGTGCACAACGACGTAATTGGAGAAGCCTTCCAGCACGATCTGCCTATCCGTGCCTGTGGGAACTCCTGAGTTGACCTGATCCTCAATGATAGCGAGCGCCCTAGTAGCATCCTCGATCGACGCGAATGGGTATTCCTCTATCACTCTCCTAGCGGCTGCCTTTACCCCAGATCTCCTCGTCTCTTCTAGGACGAGTCGACGAATCCGGCCGACCTCGAGGGCCACGTCCATGGGCACTGGCAGATCCTCACCAACCCAGCTTGGAATGGCCCCAGTAGGATCGTCAGCCCTCGATACGATTACTCTATTCGCCTCTATTCTCCTGAAGACCCAGACAGCCCCCTTGAATACAAATTTGACCCCTGGGTACAGGTGATCAAGCACGAAAGCCTCATCGAGATATCCGATTAGCATGCCTGAGGCTTCGTCGACCACCGGGTACCTCCTCTCGTCAGGTATCGTCGATAGATTCTCGAAGTAGTACCTGTAGGTGTTTTCCCTCCTGGCGGGGAGCGAGACAATTTCTCCATCGTCGGACAGCCAGAGGGGCCTATTCCAAGTCGAGTGGATGTATCTCAGCGTTCTGAGGAGTTCTTCCCCGCTGAGTGTCCTGAAGGGATAGGCCCTCCTAAGGGTGGCCAGCGCTCTCCTCGTGGGGAGACTCCGGTACTCCAACAACATCCCAACGACCTGGTGAAGTGCCACATCGAGAGGCTTCTGCGGGACCTTGGGTTCCTCTAGCTCACCCGACTTGGCTCGCCTACACAACGCCAGAGCTTCTAGAAATTCGTCCGGATCTGAGGCTATGATCACTCCCCTGCTGACTTCCCCAACCCTGTGGCCGCTCCTCCCAACCCTCTGCACGAGCCTGGTGGCCTGCCTCGGGGACATGTACTGGATCACGAGGTCCACATGACCCACGTCGATGCCCAACTCAAGGGAGCTTGTGGAGACGAGAGTGTCTAGCTCGCCGCTCTTGAGAGCCTTCTCTACTTCTATCCTAACGTCTCTCGAGAGTGAGCTGTGGTGAACCGCAACAGCCAGCCTGGGGAACCACCTCGAGAGCCTGTGACCGAGGGCCTCGGCCGCAGACCGTGTGTTGGTGAAGAGTAGAGTCGACTCGCTCTCGGAGACTATCGACACGATGGTTCTGAGGCGCGACACGACCCCTGGATCGGTCGCAGCGCTGCTCGCCACCTCAACATCTTCATCTGTGACTTCTGGGTAGAGGACTTTGAGCTTCATCTCCTTAGTCGCTGTCACGTCGACTATACGGAAGGGCTCTCCATCAAAGAAGACCTTTCCAACAAGTTCAGGATTTCCTACTGTTGCTGAGAGCGCCACTACCTGAAAATGCCTTCCAACAAGCTCTTTTAGTCTCTCTAAAGCCGCCGAGAGTTGTACTCCCCTCTTATCGTCGACGAGTTCGTGAACCTCGTCTATAACGACTGCTCGTATTGCCTTCATGTGGGCTCGCAGTCTCCTGCCCACCAAGAGGACTTGAAGCGTCTCTGGAGTTGTGACGAGGACATCCGGTGGTTGGACGGCCTGCCTACGCCTCTCGGACTGAGTTGTGTCTCCGTGCCGAACTGCGACAGACAGACCAACGCTCTGGGCCATCCACCTTATCCTGTCCTTCAAGTCTCTGTTCAGAGCCCTCAGGGGCGAGATGTAAAGCAGCTTGATTCCCTCTCCTCGAGATGACTCTCGGGTTATTCGCGCTAGGAGAGGGAGCACTGCCGCCTCTGTTTTTCCATAGCCAGTTGGAGCGATCAGTAAGACATTCTCCCCGCTGAGGATTAGGGGGATGGCCTCCTCCTGCGCGGGAGTAGGCTCCACTATCCCCCTGGCAGCCAGCGCAGATCTGATCTCTGGCGGAAGCAGGTCGAATGCTGACGTCAACGAGACTTCTGACATATGACGGTGGATTAAAACAGCGCCGTGAACACTCCGGAGGTCTCGGAGCTATTGGTAAATGGTTTTAAATGGGGTACAGCGCGATAGTCACGCCAAGCCCTTCGTATATTGAAGTGGTGAAGTGGCTGAGAAAGCGTATCTAAGAGGAGGTGAATCGTATGGCGGTAGCCGGAGGAGGGGCAGGAGGAGCTATTCCAGTACTGATACTGAAGGAGGGCACCTCTAGGACGAGAGGACGAGAGGCCGTGAGACTCAACATCACGGTAGCTAAGGCTATCGCCGAGGCCGTGAAGAGCACCCTAGGTCCAAAGGGCATGCAGAAGATGCTAGTCGACCCGTTTGGCGACGTCATAATCACCAGCGACGGGGCTACGGTGATGAAGGAGATCGAGGTGGAGCACCCAACCGCGAAGATGATGGTAGACTTGGCTAAGAGCCAGGAACAGGTCGCCGGAGACGGAACCACCACCGTGGTCATGCTCGCTGGCGAACTCCTCGCCAAGGCCGAGGAACTGATGGATCTTGGAATACACCCGACTCTGATAATAGAGGGATACAGAAAGGCCGCCAGGAGGGCCTCCGAGCTGGTCGACGAGTTATCCATCGAGGTTCCTTGGAACGATAAGGAGATCCTGAAGAAGATAGCAAAGCTGGCCATGGGTTCCAAGGCCGTAGCTCACGCTAAGGATCATCTCGCTGAGATAGCGGTTGAGGCGGCTCTCGCCGTAGTTGAGGAGAAGAATGGCAAGAGGGTAGTTGATCTCGACAACATAAAGAGGGAGAAGAAGGAAGGTGGTTCAATCTTCGACACAGCCCTGATAAGAGGTCTTGTGATTGACAAGGAGGTCGTTCACCCTGGGATGCCCAGGCTGATCACTGGGGCCAAGATAGCTCTCATCGAGAGCGCCTTGGAGGTCAAGAAGCCCGAGATCTCATCCAAGATCAGGGTCGTCTCGCCGACCCAGATCAAGGGGTTCTTGGAGCAGGAGAAAGAGATGCTGAGGGAGCTAGTGGACAAGATAGCCGAGGCCGGAGCCAACGTAGTGTTCTGCCAGAAGGGTATCGACGACGTAGCTCAGCACTTCCTGGCGAGGAGGGGCATACTCGCCGTCAGGAGGGTCAGGAAGTCTGACATGGAGAAGTTAGCAAAGGCCACCGGCGCCAAGATAGTCGTAAACGTGAAGGAGATCAGGCCTGACGACCTAGGATACGCAGAGGTCGTCGAGGAGAGGCGCGTGGGCGAGGATAAGATGGTGTTCGTTGAGGGCTGCAAGAACCCAAAGGCCGTGTCTATACTGATCAGGGGCGGCTCTAAGCAGGTCATTGACGAGACCGAGAGAACCGTACACGACGCCCTCAGCGTGGTCAGGGACGTTATTGAGGACGGGAAGATCGTGGTCGGCGGAGGCGCCATAGAGATGGAGCTTGCTCTGAAGCTGAAGGACTTCGCTCAGCAGCTGGGTGGGAAGGAGCAGGCCATAGTCCAGAAGTTCGCACAGGCCATAGAAGTGATCCCGAGAACCCTAATAGAGAACTCAGGCAAAGACCCAGTCGTGCTCATGGCCGAGCTTGTCAAGGCCCACACCGAGGGCAAGACCACCTACGGGTTCGACGTATTCACGGGTGAGATAACCGACATGAAGGCCAAGGACGTGATCGAACCAGCTAGGGTCATTAAGAACGCCATTGAGTCTGCTGCTGAGTTTGCCGAGACGATTCTGAAGATCGACGACATCATAGCCGCCTCCGCCAAGAAGTTTGGTAAGGAGAGCGAAGAGGAGGAAGAGTAAATTGAGTGAGGGCGATCTGCTGGGTCCAAAGAGGCTGACAAAGTATGAGAGGACGCGAATCATAGCGTTCAGAGCCCAGCAGATCGCCGCCGGCTCCCCCCTCTTTCTTAAAGACGATGAAATCCCCGAGGGCGTCACGGACCCCGTTGAACTCGCAGAGCTGGAGTTGAAGCTTGGGAGAATTCCTGTGAAGATAGTTCGTCGGGTTCTGAACCGTCAAGTGATCTTAGATCTCGACGAGCTGATCGATTAGCACCAGGCGGCTAAGGTTTATTATATGAAGCTTCATATCCCGCTCGCTGCCAGGCGGAGTGCTACCACGACCTGGCGGGTCATCACACGAAGTGTTAGGGGGTGTGTGTCATGTCTGCCGAGGAGGGAATCGTGTACGTGGGTAAGAAGCCTGCCATCAACTACGTGATGGCTACCACGCTCCAGATTAACCGGGGTGTGAAGAAGATCGTCCTGAAGGCCAGGGGTAGGTCCATCTCCAGGGCTGTTGACGTCGCCGAGATAACAAGGCTCAAGTACTTCCCAGGGAAGCTCAAGATCACTGACATCAGGACCGGCACCGAGGAGATAATAGACGAGGACGGAGGCAGGAGGGACATCAGCGTCATCGAGATCGAGCTCACCCAGGTGTGAGGGCGATCTTATCCGCCTGTTTTTGTCAACCCCCTCTTTCTCTCCATCTACTTTTTGTCAACCTTGAGCAACAGAGTGCAAGATAGGGGCTATTGGGTGACTGCCACAGCTTACTTAGAGTGGGAGTGTGGACTAATAAGCCAGCATACGTCTCGTAGCCAGCGGTGAGGCTGCTGGCGAGTAAGGAGAGACAGATGTTCTGGCTCGACAAAATAGCCAGAGAGGTGGTAGATAGAGAAGAGCGCCTTAACAGGGGCTTCTCTGTACTCACGGTTGAGTCAGGCATCGGCGCCAGCGGCTTCCCGCACATCGGTTCCGCTGGCGACTCGCTCAGGGCGTATGGAGTTAAGCTCGCCTTAGAGGATTTGGGAAGAAAATCTAGGCTTGTAGCATTTAGCGACGACAGGGATGGTTTGAGAAAGGTTCCTGCTGGCGTTCCCTCAGAGTACGCGAAGTACATTGGCATGCCGGTAACAGATATCCCCGACCCTTGGGGATGCCACGAGAGCTATGGCGCGCACATGAGTTCCATGCTCATCGACGCTCTCGACAAACTTGGAGTCGAATACGAATTCTACTCGGGTACTCAGGCGTACAAATCTGGCCTGTTGGACGAGTACGTAGACATCATCCTGAGGAATCATGAGGGGATCGAGAAGATAGTGCGAGAAGAGGTCGGTACAAGCCGACCGGAGGGTTGGATCCCTTACTGGCCGGTTTGCGAGGAATGCGGCCGGATTTACACTACGAGAGTGATTGAGCTAATCCCAGAGGAGCGAAAGGTCGTCTACGTTTGTGATCAAGAGTTCAAGGGAGTCAGAGGTTGCGGCCACAGGGGAGAGGCCAAGTACGTGAGAGGCACTGGGAAGCTGCCCTGGAAGTGGGGAGAATTCGCAGCTCGATGGGCGGCTCTAGGCGTCGTATTCGAGCCTCACGGCAAGGACATAGCAGATAGCTTCAGGGTCAATGCCAAGATAGCCAAGGAGATTCTAGGGTACGAGCCGCCCCTCACGATAATGTACGAGATGTTCCTAGATGCAACTGGCGAGAAGATCTCGAAGTCTAAGGGGAACGTCATCACACCCCAAGACTGGTTGAAGTACGCTCCTCCGGAGAGCCTCAGGCTGCTCATGTTCAAGAGGTACAAAGGAACCCGAGCGATCTCGCTTGAGAGGGCGCCGGAATATGTAGAGGACCTCGAGAGACACCTCAGGCTCTACTGGAATCTAGACAGAATACCCTCAGAGAGGGACAGGATAACTGTGAAGCGGCTCGTTGAGTACACGTATCTGTTGAAAGGAGTTCCTAAGCCTCCAGAGTTCACCTTCCGATCCCTGATCAGCGTTATTGGGCTCCTCCCCTGGAGAGAACTGTCATACGACGAGCTGTTCGCGACGGTCAGCGAGATAATCGCCGACTATTACGGCTTGGATCCAGAGGGATTGGAGAGAGATCCTACCTTCAAGTCCTGGTTCGAGAGAGCGTTGAACTATGTGAGAGACATACGCTCTCGAATTGAGGTAGAGCGGCCTCAAATAGACCCCGCGTGCGTAGCGGCCATAGGGAGATTCCTCGGGAGTATTGATGAAGAGATGTCCGCGGAAGATATTCAGGCAGCGGCATTTGAGACCTGCAGATCGGCTGGAATCTCGCCAAAGAAGTTCTTCGCAGCGGTTTACACGCTGTTAGTTGGAGCCCCAAGGGGGCCTAGGCTAGGTCCCCTGGTGAAGAGGTTGGGGGTGGGTAGAGTCAAGTCATTAATACGGAAGTCGATAAATTACTACACAGGCGGGTCCGTTGAGCCGAGACGAGAGGACTAGAACCCTCCTTGAGCTCAGAAGCATGCTTAAGGCCAGGATAGATAAGTTAGAGCGAGAACTCGTCAAGCTGAGAAGCATGTTGGACGCGCTGGATGAGGCTCTCTTAGAGATCACTATAACCACGGCTGATCGGGTGGCTCCCACATCGTGGCCAAGAGTCGCAGAGGCCGTGGAGAAGGAACCCCTTCCCGAGGTAGCAAGTGTAACGCCGGAGAAGGAAATGCCTGTTGGAGAGGAGGGAGCACCTATTGAAGAGATAGAGGTCAAGTCAGCTGGGAGAAGCGTCGGTAAGATCCTCCTGAATAGGGGTGGGGGAATACTGGTCTTGGAAGTAGCTGAAGGGGTTAAGATACCATTTGATCTTCCTCCCCTCAGGTGGCTAGAGGGTAGGCTGCGCAAACTCGTCGACAGGTTCCCCAACGCTGTCTACAATGTAGAGACGGACGAAGGAGGTATGCTGAAAGGGATCGTCGTAAAGGGTGCCCCTCCGAAAGAGCTGGTAAAGTTGAGTGGAGAAGTTCGGTGGGCTCTTGACAGGGCCTACCGAAAGCCTTAGGTGCGTTCTGTTAGCGGAACCCTGCGAACAGGTCCCAGAGGCCTGGCCTCAGAGAAAACTATCGCAGTAAACCTGTAGATCTCGACTTCAGGCCACTTCCAGCACCCGGGTGGTAAGCCAGCCTTAAGGCAGGTTTGATCTAAGAACTCCTCAGAGTCCCAACCCAGCTCTACTGGTACCTGCGGGAGGAGAAGTCCGCTCCACGGTCCCCTCCTAATTATCAACCCGTCTCTGCCTACCACTACCTCCTTCGGAATGGATTCCCTGTCACCTACCTGAATCGGCTCGGGGGGAGATAGCACGCTGACCTCTACAGTCAGGTTCGGTAGCTCTGAGAGCTTAACGGGAAAGAACCTCGGATCCTCGGTCGCCGACGCTATGGCCGCCCTGATGACGGCCACATATAGAGGGTAGATTGGCTCGGGAAACCCTATGCATCCTCTAAGGTCGCCTGAGGGGTACCGCTTCAGCGTGACGAAGGCCCCCGCCCTCTCCTTAAGGGAGGGATACTGTGGCTCTTCTTGAAGCACCTCTCCTTCCGCCAAGTATGATGTTATGGCCCTCCTAGCCAAGCGAACCAGATATTCTCCCTCGGCCTCAGATAGGTCGAAATTCATGATTCTCCCTCATACTTCCTCATGAAGGAGGCTCTATTATGAAGTATCCTCCCTCCGCAAGAATACGTCTGAGCTTGTAAACCGCCCTCCTAACGTCAGCCTCCTTCTTTGCTCCTGTGCAGACCAAGCTCCCTGAGGCGAAGACGAGGAAGACGACGGGTGGATCGTCCATCCTGTATATTAGACCTGGAAACTGCTCTGGCTCATACAACGTGTTAGGCATCTCCATAGCAAGCTTCTCGATGTCTACTTTCCGAAATAGCTTTGCAGAGGCTACTATGTTCTCGGCCCGCACCAGCGGCCTGTTCTTGATCTTAATTCCATGCTGCTTCATTAGTTCGATTGCTTTGTTGACAGCAAGCGCAGACTCCTCTACAGACTTGGTACCTGTGCACACGAATTTTCCACTACTGAATACAAGGAGGGCTGCTTTGGGGTCTTTGAGCTTTAGCACGAGTCCCGGGAATTTATTGGGCTCATATCTTGACTCCTTGATCTTTTGAGCTATCTCTTTTAGATTAAGCTTCTGCCTTATATCGGCAGAAGAGACGACGTTCTGAATGTTTATCTCCGGTTCTCGAGGGAACCTGACGCCCGCGACGACTTCGCCTTGCTCGTCCTCTTTCTCGGGCATTGGGGGTCTCGCAGCACCGTTCTTATGGTCCTTTTAAAAATGAGGTTCAGCAGGGAGTTTCCATAGCGTCCGTTTCAGCCTCGGTATCGGATTCTTCCTCCTCCTTTTTGGCCCCCTTCATTGAAGAAAGCGCATCTTGTACGAACAAGAGAGCGAGTGCCGAGATTAGCAGAACTCTTGCAACCGGCTTCTGCAGCCACATAAGCAAGTGTCCGAGTATCGGAATGGGTATGTGAAGCACGGGAATGCCCACAATCATGTCGGGCGTCACGACAACGGTGTCGGGTCGAGGATTCGTGACCGGATTGTCGCCTTGCGTGATGAACGTGAGACCCTCTGGGCCGCTCTTTATTTCCACTATCCGGTGAACGACCAGTCTGTTCCCTCGTAGCGGATTTCTGTATACTATCACGTCCCCAACGCTTAGCTCCTCTGGTTCGACGCGCTTAATTATCAGGATGTCGCCATCTTCGTACGTTGGCTTCATTGATGGTCCTTGAACTACCGTAATTGGTGAGTCAACACCAAGCGCGTGAGGGAGTACGACCCTGAACGTCAGGAGCAAGATAACGCCTATAGCACCGAGAATTAGGAGTTCCCTGAGGGGACCTGGCAGGCGCGGCATCCTGCGATCACCGATCAGATCGCCTTAACTCTCTTAGGGGTTTCTCGCCTGGCCTTTCTAAGTATCCTGTATCCACACCTAGGGCACTTGTAGACATTGAAGTACTCCTCCATCTCCTCCTTAGTGAAGACGTACCCGCACCTTAGGCAGACATACATTTCGCGCTACCCTCCAGACAGCTTAGTTATCCGGCGTAAAAATCTGGCGGCCTTACTCCACTTCCCCAGACTGCTCGCGGAAGGACACCATCTGCCTCTTCAGGTCCTCTGGAAGCTGCTCTAGCCAGAGCTTGTGTACTTTTGCGAGCAGCTCCTTATACCGGTTCCTCACGGTGACCTCGGTAACGCCGGCAGCCTGAGCGAGTTCCCTCTGCGTCTTGTGTTCCCCGAACTCTTGGCTTGCCATATATATGGCGGCCGCAGCTACTCCAACAGGCTCTCGGCCCATCGTGGCGCCCTGCTGCCTTGCTATCTTCAAGATCCTGATCGCCTGAGTAGCCACCTTCTCGGGAAGGCCCAACTTAGCGCAGATAGCGTACACAAAGTTCTCCGGTTTTGGAGGCGGTATTCTTATCCCCAGCTTTCTGAACAGAAACCTGAAGCTCCTACCAACTTCCTTCTCCTTGAGGTTGAATAGCGCTGCGACCTCCTCTAGCGACCTGGGTACGTCAGTTCTCCTGCATGCGGCATAAATCACGGCCGCCACCATTGCGTCCATGCTCCTTCCCTTCACTAGCCCCTCGCCAGCAGCCTTCCTGTATAGCATAGCCGCATCTTCGACGGTCTCGGGCGGCAGGTTGAGAGTCTCTGCTGCCAGTCTTATCTTCCTGAGCGCTGGCTCGACGGCCTTCTCTCTGGCATCGCTGACGTGCCTGTGAGTCCTCCTTAGCGTCTGAACGGACTTCCTGCTCAGCCCACTCGTCATGGCAATATCTGAGTCTAGGCCAAAACCGGACCTAGTCGGCGTGACGGGAGCGCCGGTGTGTGCCCTGTCCATGTACTCGTCGGCATCAAACGCTCTCCAGTCCTTATCTGTATCCACCATCCCAGTACTCAAAATCAGACCGCAGCTAGCGCAAATAAGCTCGCCAGTATTAGGATCTCTGATGATCTGGTCGCTGCCGCATCGTGGACACGTAAATTTTACCTCGGTAAATAGCGAGACCTTCTTCTTGTCCTTCTGGCCACCCTCCAAGGAATCCCCTGGTGTGTTGCCTGCGAATCCCGTATATAAAAGTTTCGCATTCGTTAAAAGGAAGATCGAAACCGAACATAAACGAGTCATTTCCTCCTCAGATTGAATGAGATATTCTAATTTCACGCAGCTTAAGAAATATATTTTCCTAATTGCCTCACTTACACGAGCTAATTGAAGCATCGCAGCAGTGTTATTATGGTGAGACCCACGGCAGACGAGAGCCAAAATTCGGCGACTGCGTGGACATCAGAGGTTCTGCGTGAAAAGAGCACGCTGGTTAGGAGCCAGAGAGGTGACAGGACCATGA
>DRBY01000007.1 GCA_011042755.1 Thermoproteota archaeon
GATGTGGAGGCAGCCATACGCTTGATAATCGAAGTAGTAAAGCGACTTGATGCAGAGACCGTCAAGGGACTCACTAGGCCTTGATCCAATTTATTATCAGGATCGAGCATTGAAGCGGGGGCTGCCCCCGCTTGGGTAGAGCAGTCAAGCAGAGGACGGTAAGGGACATCTTGCTCGAGATGAAGGATAGATCTGAGCTTGCCGTCAGTCTGGCTTACGCAGCAGTAATGTATAACGACGAAGAGATAGCTGATGAGGTTCTAGAGCTCGAAAACGAGCTAGACGAACTCAGGTATGAACTATCCGTGAGGGCGATAGTGGCGGGAAGATCCTTTGAGGAAGCCGAGGAATTGGCCGCCATACTCGAGGTCGGCGCCGCTGCAGACGAGATCAGCGACGCAGTTGCAGATCTTGCCAAGATAGTCCTCAAGGGATATCCTCTACACGAGTCAATCTCGGCCGCCTTCATGGAGTCTGAAGAAGTGATAGGCCTTGTCAGGTTGACGCAGGAGGCCCCGCTCATTGGAGTGAAAATCGCTGAGCTGTACGACCCTGAGAAGCTGGCGGGGTGCGATATACTGGCCGTAAAGCGAGATGGGCGCTGGCTATTCGATTACCCAGACGACCTGGTCCTCAAGGAAGGGGACATGCTCTTGCTAGAGGGTACTCGAGAGGGGGTCGAGGCCGTCAGGTCCCTTCTGGGCCTGCCTTCGAAGTTCCGTCCATCAGCTGAGGTAGAGGTCGGAGAAATCTCGAGAGAACTCGCGCACACTCTGCAGCTGCTCAGGGCTCACTCAGAGCTGATGGTCTATCTAGCGTATGCGGCGATGTTAATGAACAGTCAGGCGGTCGCTCTTGAGGTTTCACGGCTGGAGGACGAGATAGACGATCTCCACGAGGGGTTCGAGTTGAAAGTGTTGACTAAGCTCTCAGGTAAGGTAGACCCTCGAGCCGTCATAGGACTGCTGAGAGCCGCCTCAGCAGCTGAGAGGATAGGAGACGCTGCTCACCGCATGGCTAGCGTGGTCGAGAGGGGTGTCCCAGCCCACGAAGTCTTGGCCGTGGTAGTCGAAGAGAGCGAGGAGTCGATAGCGTGGGTACGCGTGAAGGAAGGGTCGCCAGCAGACGGAGTTGAAATTGGAGCGCTGGCGCTTGAGGAGTCCTCAGGCATGGAGATCTTAGCTGTCAGGAGGGGGCTCCGGTGGATATTTGAGCCCAAGGACTCATTTAGAGTGAGGGAAGGAGACATACTAATTTTACTTGGACCTCCGGATGGTTTAGAAACCGCTCTGAGGATCCTGGGGGCCGAAGAGATTGAGTGAAGAGGAGAAGGGTGTTTTGAGGCTCACGGCTCCGCTCTCTTGGCTCGACGGAGTGGACCCCGAGACTGGCGTTATCACGCAACCGGGACACCCTCAGTATGGACAGAGCGTGGCGGGTAAAGTTGTGCGAATGCCGCACTCCGTTGGCTCAACCGTTGGCGCCTACGGTTTATTCAAGCTAGCGAGACACGGAGCTGCTCCAAAGCAGATCATCTTAGAGAGACCAGATAGCGTGACGATTAGCGCAGAACTCGTTGGTATTCCAGTGAAGGTTTTGGGCTCGGCTGAAGCACCGGAGCCCAAGGCCGACGGCGACATCCCAGAGGAGTTCGTCAAGTTCCTTCAGAGAGAAGCCTCGCTGGCTGGGGCAGAGAAATACGTCCGAGTAAAGTCTGTTCACATCTCGGGCGTCTCGTATACCACGATCGGAGACGCTGGGCTGGAGTTCCTAGAGGGGCTTGCTGAGCGCGGGGTTAAGGTCAGAGTCGCCGCTACCACCAACCCTGCGGGCATGGATCTGTCGAGATGGAGGGATATGGGGGTCCCAGAGGATTTCGCAGAGAAGCAGATCAGGGTAGTAAATGCCCTGGTGCGCATGGGCATCCTACCCACGCTGACTTGCACGCCCTACTTTGTGGGCAACCTCCCGGGGCCAGGCGAGCACGTGTGCTGGGGCGAATCCAGCGCTGTGGCGTTTGTCAATAGCGTTCTCGGGGCTAGAACTAACAGAGAGGGTTCTGTAAAAGCCATAGTAGCAGCAGTTGTCGGTCTGACGCCCATATATGGTATGCACTGCGAAGAGAACAGGAGACCGAGTGCCATAGTTGACGTGAATGGAGAACTCAGGGGAACAACCGAATTCTCTCTAGCTGGCTTCTTAATAGGCGAGCTCTATCCGCACGCCGTTCCTCTACTGAGAGGAGTGAAAAATGCGTCTGTTGATGAAATGAAAGCATTTGGAGCTGGGGGGGCGGCCTCAGGAAGCATAGAGCTGTTTCACATTGATGGTATAACACCAGAGCACCACCTAAAGCCGACGGATGATGCTGAGAAGATTTCACTGAGTAAGGAGGATCTCAGGGAGGTCGAAGAGAGACTCAGCACAACGGGATCTCCTCCTGATTTGGTGACGCTTGGCTGCCCGCACCTATCTTTGTCTGAGATCTGGTACATCCACTCGCTAATGAAGGGAAGGAAGGCGTCCGTACCCTTCTGGCTATTCACGTCGAGAACGACCTTGAGTCAGCTGTCGCGCGATGTAGTGAAGGAGTTGGAGTCTGCTGGCGTGAAGCTCTACGCCGACACATGCATGGTAGTAGCCCCCTTGAAGAAAATGGGGTTCAGAGTCGTCGCTACAAACTCAGCAAAGGCTGCCAAATACCTGAGGACGCTAGGAAAGCTTGAAGTGATATTAATGCCGGTAGAAAAGCTAGTAGACATGTTTACGGTGCTGGCGAGTTGAGGAGTCTAGATGAGTAGGTATCTGCAGTCGTTAGCCTTGAGGTCCCTACCTGCCCTGCTGGAGGGCAGAGTGAACGAGATCGCTCCCTCGCTGAGAGAGTACCTAGCATCGAAGGGAGCCGTTCACGGAGATAGAGTTAGCCCTCTCAGGGCAGCCGTGGCCCTCGTAGAGCTTGGAGTTCCTCCGGAGAGAGCGACGTCGCTACTTGACTGGAGGGAGTTTGAAGAGCTCGTCGCCGAGTTCTTAGAATCTGCTGGATACGTTCTGCTTGCTAGGCGACTGAGATTTAGAGAGGGAGGGCGTAGGTGGGAGATCGATCTGCTCGCTCGCCACCCACTCGCTTCGCTGGCGGTCGAATGCAAAAAGTGGAGTGCAAAGCGGGGCCTAGCTAGCAAGCTGAGGGTCGCAGCGCGTGACCACAAGTCCAGAGTCTCGGCCTTAGCTAGAGTCGCGGGCGACCTAGGACTTAACCTGCGGAACACCAGACTAATTCCGGTAATAGTGAGCTGGTACCCAGAGCGCGCCACGATAGTAGGCGGAATCCCTGTAGTACCTATCTACGGGCTAAACAGCTTCCTCGTGAAGCTGGATCCCCTCGACGAGGACTTACTCTCCTTCCAGCTCTGAGACCGGTGGTTCTCTCCCGTAAAACGGCTCTATCTCCTCTTCTCTCCACTCTCGACCCTTGAAATACAGCGCGGACTCCCTGGATAGGAGTATATACGCGGCTAGGATTATGAGAACTCCAGAGATCGGGAGTACTTGAGGTATCAGTTCCCACAGAGGCAGCAAGTACAAAGAGAAGCACGCCAGCGTGATTCCGCCAGATATCCTCCCCCAGGGGGCGCCGGTAAACACGCCGTATGAGGAGACCACGGTGACAAGCGATACTGATAGCAGCAGCGCCGCACCCTTTAGAGAAACTGCAGGAGATCCCGGTATCACATTGTGCGCCAGCAGCTCCAAGCCGAGAGCCAAGTCTACCGCCAGGAAGAGTGCCAAGAGCGCTATCAGCAATAAGGCCGTTCCGGCCAGGGCCACCCCTCTCGGGATGTTAGACATGCATCCACCTCACAGCATTTCCTTGATAGTCTTGCCGAGTTCCGGAACTACGGTGGCTCTAGATCCTAGCCACTCCAGCGTGTCCCCCGCTATCACCACGTCCCCTCCAGCGCCGAGTATCTTGTCAAGAGCCCCCTCAGCTAGCACCGGGTGGACGAAGGCAGAGAATACTCTAGAGGCGCCCATCCGCTTTGCTGCCGCAATTGCAGACGCCATGGTCCCTCCTGTAGAGACTATGTCATCTACCACCACGACATCTCTGCCGGTTAAGTCGAACTCCCTAACGGTCATCTTGATCTCGCCGGTCTCACGATCCCTCTCCTTGATGAAGGAAGTGTAATCCCTGGCGCCGACGTGCTTTGCAAACTCTTCAGCCCAGATTATGGCTTCCTCGTCTGGCCCTATTATCAGAGGGTCTTTTAGATCGAACTTAGATGCCTCTCTAGCCAGAGACGGAATTCCGCTGACGTTTACGCCAAGGATTCTATCGAAGATATCAGAGAAGCTCTTCAGCCTGTGGAGGTGAACTGTTACGCTGACTACGGCATCTGCCCCCATCGCTTCGAGCATCTCTGCAACGTACTTCGAGCTTAGAGGTTCACCGGGCCTAAATATCTCGTCTTGACGCGCATAGGGGAAGTATGGAATTACTGCGATGACTCTATCGGCTTGCATTTCCTTCTTTAGGTTCCTGAGGGTCAGGAGGTACTCTACTAGGTAGTCGTTGGGTCGGCACGACGCAGCCTTCATGCGCATTGCCAGTATCACGGTCTCTCCCTTCAGGCTGATCTGCTCATCCACCATCAGCCTAGGCTGTAGTTCGCCATCTGGAAACGTTCTCCTAGCTATCGGGATGATATCGGCCTTCAGTTCGCTGGCTAGAGATCTCGTGAAGGAGTCGTCTGGTCCGACTACTATCATGGGAAGCCCCAACTGTTTGCGCCGCTCATGATTAATCTTTCTCGATTGTCTGATGCTTGATTCGCGCAAGAGGTGATTCTGTTGTCTGGTAAGTTTCGGAGCGCAGAGAAGCCCGAACTCCCGGGTGGAGTGCAGTATCATGTGGGGCTTGGTCCAAGTGATGTCAGGAGTTACGCGCTTCTACCTGGCGACGTAGAGCGTGTAGAGAAGATAGCTCGAGAGTGGGATGAGTCTAGGTTCGTCGCAAAGCACAGAGAGTACGTGACCTACGTGGGCAAGTACAAAGGAGTGGAGCTCATGGCCACTTCCACCGGGATAGGAGGACCCGCCGCGGCTATAGCAGTAGATGAGCTCGCTAGGTTGGGAGTAGACACTTTCATACGGGTAGGAAGCACGGGAGCTATCCAGCCGGATGTGGAGCTGGGGGACATAGTAATAACCGTCGGAGCGGTCAGGTTGGACGGAGCTAGCTCTCAATACGTTAGGCCCGAGTACCCAGCAGTTGCGCACCCGGAGGTTGTTATGGCGCTCATAGAAGCCGCCGAGACGCTAGGGTACAGGTACCACGTAGGGATAACCGCCTCCACCGACAGCTTCTACACGGGACAGGGTCGAAGGGGGTGTGGGGGCTACTGGCAGAGCTGGATGGAGAACATCGTACCTGATCTCATGGCTGCCCGGGTAGTTAACATTGAGATGGAGGCGGCGACCATCCTAACGCTGGCCTCCCTCTTCGGCAGGAGAGCTGGGGCTGTGTGCGCAGTCTATGCCCAGAGGTTGAGGGATGAGTTTGACGTGGCTGGAGAACTTGAAGCCATAAGAACAGCAAACGAGGCCGTTAGGATACTCGCAGAGTGGGACAGAGTCAAGGAAGAAGAAAGCAAGCCTTACTTCTTCCCTGGCCTTCTGAGGAGGTGAGCTCGTGGAGATTCTAGCGGTTGGGAATGCAAATATCGACATCACACTCTTCGTAGAGTGCGTCCCAGGGCCAGACGAAGACGTAGATGCGACTTCCGCACGTGTGGGCATGGGCGGGAGCGCATCAAACTTTGCCGTAGCCTGTTCGAAGCTGGGGGCCAAGTCTGCCATCTTAGCAGTGATCGGCGACGATCCTCTCGGCCGGTACTACCTAGCGGAGATGGCCAGACGCGGGGTAGACATCAGGTTAGTGAGGGTGAGTCCCGGAAAGACCACAGGGTTTGTGGTGATAATCAACGAGCCAGGAAAGCAGAGGAGGATGCTGAGAAATCGCGGCGCAAACCTCTCCTTGAGTGAAGAACTCCTCGAAGAGGTCAGTTCAGACATCTCAAGCGTGAAGATCTTGCACGCATCTAGCGTGAGAATCGCTATCGCCGAGAAGCTAGCGGAAATTAGGCCGGGGTTTTCTTGGGACCCTGGGGGGAGAGCAATCTCAAAGAGTCGGCACGAGGTCTTGAGCCTGCTTAGCAGCGTAGGCAGAATGTTCCTAAACGAGCTAGAGGCCATGAAGCTCAGCGGAGAAGATGACGTATACAGGGCCTCCAAAGTAGTATCCAGACAGGGGGTTCGTGAGGTGATAGTAAAGAGAGGGTCCAAGGGAGCCTTAGTGTGCCTTGAGGGAGAGGTTTTGGAGTCGCCCGCACTTAAGGTAAGGGCGGTCGACACAACGGGCGCTGGAGACGTCTTTGACGCTGCATACACCGTTGCTAGGCTCCGAGGGATGAGCCCACTTCAGGCCCTCAGGGCAGCAAACGTGGCAGCGGGCTTAGCTGTTACGAAAGTCGGGGCTACAGAAGGAATTCCCTCCTGGAGCGAGTTGTGTGACATTTTAGGGAAGTTTGAGTGACCCTGAGATCTGCCAGCGTCCAGGGTAGACGAGTAAAATGTTTAGATATATTTGCCGTGGAGTCCACCCTGGGTGCTTAAGTTGCCCAGGTTCGCTGATCGCATGTCCAAGCTCGGTGTAGAGAGCGCGTTCGTTGTTCTAGCCCGCGCTAAAGAACTAGAGAGGCAGGGCAAGAGCATAATCCACTGTGAGATAGGTCAACCTGACTTCGACACGCCTGTTCACATCAAAGAATCGGCCAAGAAGGCGTTGGATGAGGGCTTTACTGGTTATACGCCATCAAACGGGATTTTGGAGCTGAGAAAAGCCATTGCAGAGTTTGTATCAGAAAGCAGGGGAATCGACGTTTCGCCTGATCAGGTGGTCGTCACTGTAGGAGCAAAGCTCGCCATATTCGCCGCACTAATGG
The DNA here is from genome assembly GCA_011042755.1 of Thermoproteota archaeon. The sequence goes on from DRBY01000007.1 coordinate 7,002, forward strand.
CCTTTGTTAATCCTGGTGATGAAGTGATAATTCCAATGCCCGCGTACCCGTCTTACGAGGCCGTCACCGAGTTCGTAGGAGGTATTGTAAAGCCGGTTGTGCTCAGAGAGGAGCGTGAGTTCTCACCCAGCGGTGAGGAAATAGCTAACGCAGTCACCGACAAGACTAAGGTCATAGTGATCAACACGCCTTGCAATCCGACGGGCGGCATTTACCGCAGAGAAGACCTAGAGGCCATCGTTGAGGTTGCCAAGGAGCATGACCTCTGGATAATATCAGACGAGATCTACGAGGACATAATATTCGATGGTAGGAAGCACGAGAGCGTCCTGTCGATTCCGGGAGCTGAGGAGCGCTCTGTAATGATTAGCGGGTTCTCGAAGACCTTCGCCATGACTGGCTGGAGGCTCGGCTACGCAGTAGCACCCAAGGAGGTAGCTGACTACATCACGAAGATCCAGCTCAATACGGTCTCATGTCCCGTATCCTTCGCTCAGAAGGCCGCCATAGATGCAATAAAGGGTCCGTGGGACGAGATCAAGAAGATGGTTAAGGAGTACGAAGAGAGGAGGGATCTCCTGTACAGAGAGATAAACGAGATCCCTGGATTCAGCATGATAAAGCCGGTTGGAACCTTCTACGCATTCCCGAACATCAAGAAGTTCGGCGTAAAGTCCTCAGAGTTTGCTGACATGCTGCTCGAGGAAGCAGGGGTTGCTCTGCTCCCTGGAACAGCATTCGGCGCTCCGGGTGAAGGCTACCTGAGGATCTCATTCGCGACGTCAAAGGAGAACCTGAAGGAGGCCGTGAACAGAATAAAGGCCTTTGTAGAGGAGAAGTTCCCAAACATCTCTTGAACCCTTTCTCCATTCTCTTTTTCTTCCTGCTCCCGATCTTGGTAGAAATGTTACTCTAACACGTTGAGGCTTATGATCTTCGCTGAGAGGTCATCTGTATCGAGTATGGCAACTGTCCTCTTTCCTGAGAGGCATCCACAGGCCTCGCCTGGGTTTAGTACCAGCGTTCCATGGACCTTCCTGACGTCAACTTCGTGCGTGTGACCATACAGCACTAACTCGTACTCCCCGCTCCTCGCGAGCAGCTCTGCTACTTTCTTTGTGAGACTGAGCGAGCCGAACCCATGGAACAGTATGGCCTTCCGATCTCCCAGCCAAGTCTCAGTTGGAGACGTGTAGAAGGTCACGTTATCAGCTTCTAATGCGTCGACCGCCAGCTTAAACTCGGCTTCGTTGTTACCCCGCAGTAGGATGGTCGGTATCCCACTCTGCACTATGGGCTTCAGCGTGAAGGGGGACACGAGGTCTCCGAGGTGAATGACGCGGTCCACTGCCCTAGATGCAAACAGCTGGAGAGCCACCTCAAGGGACCCGACATCATCGTGTGTATCTGAAATAACGCCTAAGATCATTGCACTCTGCCAGCGCGGGTTCAGCTTATAGAACCTCACCTAGCTGAGGACGCGCCTCAGGAAATCCAAGGAGGATGGAGACTTGAAGAGCGGCGGGTTCCAGTCCTCTACAAGCTCTCTTCTCGTGTACAGGACCGGTTCCCCAGTAAGTGGGTTGAATCCTCGGTGTTTTACTCGACGGAAGTACAGCAAGATCCCTAGTCGCTGCCACGCTGGCGTGCTCTCCGGCTCAATCTTAAGGAGTTCTGCTATGAGATGGCGTAACTGATCCTTCTTAAGGCCCTTCAGAAATTCAGCAGCTTCCCTTCTCGTCAGGCCCCTGCTCGTCTCTAGCGCATGAAGAGCGTAAGAGTTTAGATTATTTCTGAGTGCCTCGGCCTGTCGCCACGCAAGGTACAGATGCTCCTCCCCTGGGACTATGAGTACAACTCTCCCATCGAATGTGACCTCTACATCTCTCCCAAAAGCGTGAGAGAGATGTTTGCTCACTCTAGCCGCAACCACAGATGCGGTTAGACTTACTAACTTCTCAACGCGACCTGAGAATGGCAGAGGAGGTTGCAGAATGAAGGATATTTCGTCTGAGAAGCAGTAAGCTAGGTTGGAACCTAGGCCTCCTTCCATGACGCCTCTGGCAGCATAGACGAGAGCCTCTGCCAACCGGCGGTCATACGGACGTGTCAGTTTGAGTTCTTCTGCCAGCTTTCGAAACCTCCAGCCGTCTACTCTCACCACAACAGGGAGATCTGGCGGGACTCTCAGGTCCGACGCTATCTCTCTAGCCTTCCAGTCGATCTCCAACCCACCCACCGCTGGAAGCAGGATCTGCGGGAAGTGGGCGCGCTCACTTCGTCAGGCGAGAGAGGCCCTCGGCTATCTCCATGATCGCGGATTCAACGGGTTTCTTGCTAGTCTCGTAGGCGATTATCCCCCTGGACTCAATTATATCCATGCTCTCTGCGTCCATTTTGCCCGACACTATCACCTCACAGTCCCTTAGAACATCCAGCGCGTCAGAAGGTCCCTTGCCCTTTCGGGTATTAACCCTCAGCTCGATTCGAGTAGGACTCTTCCCCGTGAGGTCATATATTGCAAAATACCGGGCCTCATAAAACGGGCCACTCTTTACTTCAGAGCCGTCATCCGTAGCAATTGCAACTCTTATGGGCAAAACCCAGGACCTCCCTAGCTCCTCTAACTCGCGAGACTAATGGGTAACCAAATAAAATGATGGTCTCAAGGGCTGAGCAGCTCAGAAAGCCTTCTAACCAGCGTAGAGAGCTGGCTGGCTCTAAGGGAGATCTCCACGAATTCCCTGTACCCGAAGAACGCTCCCTCAAGGTCCAACATAGCTAAGGAGGTGTATGACATCAAATCTCGACCTGCCTGCTTAGATCGGAGCGACATAAAGGCGGCGACGTCATCCATGTAGACCGCCCCGGCTACCTCAGACGTTTGTGACGCACTCTCTGCTACCACGTGTCTTATTCTTGGATCATCTACGCGAAGAATGCACAACCTTTGCGACTGAAAGAGTGTGTGTGCTTGGGACTCGAATTCCCTCAGCTGAACCGATCCCTGCTTCGACAGGTCAAGAAGGGTGCGAGATAGAGGAAAGCTCCCGCTCAAAAAGCATTCGATTGACTCGAAACACTCTTCTAAGGCTGCTACGCCAAGCAGCACTCCAGATTCAGGATCCCCGGCAATGGCCTCTAAGATTAGGTTGTACGCTCGTTCAACTAGAGACCGAGCTTGTCTGTCTGAAGTGACCAGGCGCGAACCCTCTGGACACTCAGCGCCGGGCTCTAGACATCCAAGAAGCGCAACCCATGATTCCTGGGGCATGTCCGGGCAGAGTGAGCGGGCGACTGCTAGCGAGATTACAGAGGACGGTAGGGGTCCTAGGCCAGATAGCAGCGGATTCAACCGGAGGATTCTGACCGGAAATCGCGGCCTCTCTGGGTCGTAGTGATCTACCACCAGAACCTGCCCCCAGAGCTGCTCTGCAGCCTGGAGCGGGCCTGAGCCAGTGGGGAGAAGGTCTGAGAGTATGAGAACCGAATCCTCTGCGAATGCCTCCTCCACAACAGACAGCAGCTCCTCTGGTAAAGCTGGGCGTATTGAGAGGCCGATCCCCTGCTCAGACAATGCCATCTTAAGCAGCGCGGCAGAAGCTATCGAGTCTGGCCACGGCGCATACACTATGAACGCGCTGTCTACCTCATCCAGCACCTCCGCCACTATTCTCGTCCATCCCTCTAGCGAGTTTATTTCACTCAACCTCGCTCCACCTCGCTCCAGCGATCGCCAGGAGGATTGCAGAAGCCAGCAGAGTTAGAGTCACTGGGATCAGAGGGTCTAACTCTCTCGCTCCCCTGCCTTCCATCTCGGCAAGCGTGGACTCGACCTCCTCAAGCTTCTCTTTGGCCTCCCTCAGGCGACCCTCTTTGATCAGGTCCTCAGCAGACCTGAGAGTCTCCTCTAGCTCTCTTATGCCCTGAGGGGGCGAGGCCCATGGTAAGATCCCCCTCTCCCTTAGGGACCGTACCCTTCGGCGGAGTTCGGTTAGCTTAGTTATGAGTTCCTCCTTAGATAGACCAATTCCCGACGTGACCTGTATCCTCAGAGGATCTCCGGGAATTAGAGTGTTGTTCACAGTGATTAGAGAGGGCACCAGGTATACTCCTGGCTCGGCCTCCACGCTAACCCTGATGTAGATCACACCTGGGGCTTCGAATGTGATGGTGTTGTTAGCACTCAATGTAGCGTTTGTCTCCACCACGGCGAAGCCCGGCGGCATGTAGACTTCGACATGCCCCGGAGGACCGCTGACCTCTAAGGTAAGATTGATAGCCTCGCCGCTGACCGCTGTAATCGGCCCTAGTACGGTGTATAGGTTCGTGAGAAAGCCGACAGATACGTTGACTAGCTCAGCTACTTCTTCTGGCCCCCATGGAGCTACGTACGATATGGCCAACATGAGCCTAGATGTGCCTGGTCTCTCCGCCACGACCGGAAAGCTTAGCGTGACGGTAGTGCCTGGTTTTATGGCGTCCAAAGTCGCTGTGGTAGACCCGAGAGGTTTAAGCGTGTCTGAGGGATCAATCTTCACAGTGACATTGGATGCGGGGATATTTGAGGACAACACGAGCGTTAGGTTGAAGGGAACTAGGGGCAGGGCGCCCGCAGGTACATCTAACCTCCAGCTTAGAGCCCTCTCTGCCGATACGACGGAGAGATGTTCGCCCAGTACTTCAACAACCTCGCTAAAGGCCGGGTCTAGAACGACTGCCTTCGGCGTGAACAGGTGGGCTCCCTCGGGGAGGTCCAGCCTGAAATCAACCAGCCTAACAGATCCAGGCGCCAGCGACTGGTTAGGGAACTCACTCAACTCAGTCCTCACAGAGTCTCTCAGCAGGCTTACCTCTCGGAGGAATACTTCCCTCGGCCCCCTGTTTACTAGCTCGAGTACCAATCTATTTCTCCCATCGACGGCGTACACACTGGTTCCGTTTAGCGATATCAGCTGAATCGAGGGTAAGAATCCAAGCGTGCGCACACTTGAGTAAGCCAAAGTTCCATTGAGCGAGGCCGAGACGGCCAGCCTGCCCGAGAGCCGCGTTGCGGAGTAAGGCGTCATGAACGATATTGAGAGGGCGCCTGGCTGGACGTCAGGGAGACTCACCGTGACCGTAATTGTTGGATCATCGCAGGTCGCCGTAACCAGCAAATCTCCTCGGGAGAATGTGGTGAGTTGGAGGGAGAGGTACCCCCCGCCCATAAGGGGGCTCTCTGGGAGCTTAACGCTGATGTTGTTGCTCGGCAAAACGAGCTTCAGCGTGTACTTAACCTCGTCTATCACTAGCTTGTATTCCTTAACTGTGGCATTAGAGGGAACCGTGAGTAGAACGAGCCAGGAATCCCGAGTTCTCCCTTTTATTAGGCGAATGAAATCCTCTTTGACTAGCTTTAAGGCATAGAGTTCTCGGGCAGGAGTAACCTTTAGCTCCCGGTCCAGAGGTATCGATTTCTCGCTAAAGAAGACGTCAATAGTCGCGGTCGTGGCATTTGCTACGCGAACGAGCACGATCGCTCCTGCGTCTGTTACGTTAGAGAACCATGTGTAGTTGCCCACCTCGTGCACCGGCAAAGCAATATATCGACCCAGAGCCTCTCCGGTCAGACGGAACACGTACAGACCGTCTGGGGATGAAAAAAGCCAAGATTTCGTCTGGTTCTCCCAGATCCCAGGGAGTTCCTCCTCGTACTCCCTCAGTTTTAGCCACATGGTTCCCTCTCTCTCGACTACCGTGAAGTTCTGCTCTCCCCCCAGGAACTTGGCTACTACTGCAGACTCCGCAATTATTTCTGGAGGAATTACCATCACGTCGCCTATTCTCAGTAGGCCCGAGGTCCGGTAGACCTCCCCAATAAAAACTGGACCCGAACCGATGTCTGGCGATACTGCCCATACATCCCCCTCAAGACGGAAAAATGACCATGGAGACGTTATGCTGCCGATCTCAGTCACTTCCATGGACTTTACCTTAAGAACCTCGATCTCACTCCCTTCCAGGTCCGTCTCGACGATGGATGGTTTGTCTTCTAAAACGAGAGAAACCGAGCCTCCTGGGGTCGTTTGTAGCAGCAACCCATTATCTTCAAGTGAGGCTCGCTCTACGGGGAGTAGTAGCTGCGTGATCATCAGCAGTAGCAATAACGCGAGACCTCGCTCACTACCTCCTCTCACAGTCGGCAATGGTACCTATCAGAAATTTAAAGCGGAGACTTTGTAATGTTAGAGTCCATGCTCTCGCTCAAAGTGAGGCGACTCCCCGTGGAGATTGGGGAGCTGAGGGTTGTTCTCAACAAGGAGGACGCTGAGAAAGCAGGGATCGCGCCCCACGATAGGGTCCGAATAATAAGGCGCGACGGGAGCCAAGTAGTTGCGCTGGCGAGCATCTCAGCGTCTCCAGAGGTCGCTCCCCCCGGCGAGATTAGCGTGTTTGCAGACTTAGCAAAGAAGCTGCCCGTGGAGGAGGGTGAGTCCGTCTCCGTTGAAGTGGTGCCGACTCCGCAGTCCGCCGGACTAGTGAGAAAGAAGGTTCTCGAAGGGAAGCTGACGCCCCAGGAGGTCTCTACCCTGATCAAAGATATTTACGACGGCGTTCTCAGCGACGTCGAGCTGGCTGCCTTTGTGACGGCCCTTCAACTACACGGCGCAGACATGGATGAGGTGGAGGCCCTAACTAGAGCGATGGCTGAGGTCGGAACGCTGCTCGATTTTGGAGATGTGCTCACCGTAGACAAGCACAGCGTGGGGGGCGTGCCTGGAAACAGCAAAGACGCCCTGCTCATAGTCCCGATAGTGGCTGCCGCCGGACTCGTGATACCGAAGACCAGCACTAGGGCCATCATGAGTCCTGCTGGCACAGTAGACACAATGGAGGTGCTTGCGCCCGTAGATCTCAAGCCAGAGGAAATCGTCGAGATCTCGAAGAGAGTGGGTGGAGTTATAGCCTGGGCTGCCAGTGCGAATCTCTCGCCTGTCGATGGGATACTCATAGAGAAGGTCGAGTATCCGCTGTCGTTAGACCCAGAGAGTCTCATATACGCGTCGATAATGTCTAAGAAGCTGGCAGCCGGCGTTAAGAGGCTCGTTCTCGACATCCCTGTGGGCCCAGAAGCAAAGGTCGAGTCGCTGAAGGACGCTAGGAGGATGGGGAGGAACTTCGTTGAGCTGGGCGAGAGGCTAAACATAATCACGCAGGTGGCCATATCTTACGGCGGTCAGCCCATCGGCCGATTTGTCGGGCCAGCCTTGGAGGCCAGAGAAGCTCTAGAGATACTCGTGAGTCGAGGTAAGGGGTCTCGGAGCATAATTGAGAAATCGCTCTCTCTGGCAGGCATACTGCTGGAGATGGGTGGCGCGGCCCCCATCGGCTACGGTGAGAAAATGGCGAGAGAGATTCTAGAGAGCGGGAGAGCCTACCAGAAGATGAGGGAGATCATTGAGACCCAGGGCGGGGATCCAAACATAAAGCCTGAGGACATTCCTGTGGGAGAGCACAGGGCCGTATTAACGGCCAAGATGAGCGGATATGTAGTTGCGGTATCAAATCGGGCCATTGTAAGGATAGCGAGGGCTGCAGGCGCTCCGAGAGACAAGGGGGCCGGGGTCAGGATATTTGCGAAGAGGGGGGACAGGGTGGAAGCCGGAGCTCCGGTGATCGAGATATATGCTGAGAGTGAGAGCAAGCTTCAGGCGGCCGTTGAGGTCGCCAAGAGTACAGATCCCGTTAGAGTAGAAGGGATGGTGCTGGAGGTCTTCAGGGAC
>DRBY01000104.1 GCA_011042755.1 Thermoproteota archaeon
ATCCCACCCCCGGCGCCACCCGTGGGCCGGTGGTCTAGTGGCTATGACGCCGCCCTTACGAGGCGGAGGTCGTGGGTTCGAGTCCCACCCGGCCCACCAAACTATTTGGCGAGGAGCGAGGTCTGGTAGATGTCCAGGGTAATCAAGGAGGAGGGCGGGTATTACGACAGAGACCCCAGGGAGTTCAGGATAAGGGCGGCCTTGGTCTACCCAGGACCCTATGAGGCCGCGATAAACTCGTTAGGCCATCAGATCGTGTACTTCCTAGGTAACTCTGCAGAGGGAGTCCTAGTAGAACGATTTACTACTGATTCCTTGGGATCGATCGAGAGCGGCGCTGAACTCAAGGCGTTTGACGTCATCCTGGCCTCACTTCACTACGAGGGGCAGGTTCACGTACTCCTCAACATGCTCAGAGAGGCAGGCATCCCTCCAGAGAAGGAGAAGAGGAGACAGCCCCTCGTCGTAGGAGGTCCAATTACCGCCAACCCTCTTCCTATGATGAGGTTCGCCGACGCCGTCGTTGTCGGTGACGGTGAGGGTGCCGTTGAAGCCGTCCTGGGGACGTTGGCTGAGGGAGGGTCTGTAGCCGATCTGGCTGACGTGGAGGGCGTCTTCCTCCCCGGCTCTAAGACCAGGTTTAGGAGGTCTCCCCTCTCCTACCTGCCTCCTCGTCAGATTAAGGCAACTACTAAGAGCGGAGAGACGAACCCCTTCCTCTTGGAGATATCGAGGGGCTGCTCTCATGGTTGCAGGTTCTGCCTCTTGGGGTGGACGCAGAGACCGAGGAGGGATAGACCTCTTTCCCAGTTGCTGGAGCAGGTTGAGCTAGCCAGAGATCTTGGATTTGACAAGGTGTACGTGATTGGGAGCGACGTGCTGGGGCATCCGCGCGCGGTAGATGTGCTAAAGAAGATACTAGATGAGGGACTTAGACTCTCTCTGCCGTCTCTGAGGGCAGATGAGGTCACTCAAGAGCTCGTTGAGGTAATTGCCGAAGCTGGTCTCAGAAAGGTGTCGTTGGCGCCTGAAACCGGGAGCCGCAGACTTAGCCTAGCGATCAACAAATGTGTGGTTCTCGAGAAAGTCGTAAATGCTGCCTCAGAGTTGGCCAAGGCTGGAGTGAATGAGGTGAAGCTATACCTCATGGCGGGGCTCCCGTGGGAAACTAAAGAAGACATTAAAGCTTCCGCGGAGCTTGCGATCTCCGTGAAAGAGGCTGGGCTCAAGGTCGAGCTGTCTGTGAGTCAGTTCGTGCCAAAGCCGCACACTCCGTTTCAGAGAGTTCCGATGGCCAGGCCAGACTGGTACAGATCGGCAGTCAGAGCCTTGAGGAGGGCCTCAGGGGTTAGAGTGAAGGCTGTGCACCCGGGCAGAGCAGCCATTCAAGGACTCATCTCCTTGGGGGGCGTGGGGTCCTCTGAGGCGGTGATCAGGGCCTCCAGTGGGGGGTACAACGCGTCCAACTACTTTGAGGCGTTCAGGAGCTCAGGGATAAACCCAGAGTCGATTCTCTACTCCTGGAGGGACGCTCCTTGGAGAGATGTCGTTGACACTGGCGTCAGGGAGGATGCGCTCTCCGCAGAGCTAGAGAGGGCTAAGGAGGGATTGCCCACGCCGAGCTGCGACGTCGGCTGCTGGGGCTGCGGAGTCTGCTCAGCGCCCGCTCACTCTTAATATAGAATGACGTGCCGGGCTCTTGCCGGGTGATCGCATGCCGACCTACGTGTACATAGTCTACTACAAGTTGAAGGAGATGACCGACGAGGAAGAGGAGCGCGCCCGAAGAGAGTGGGAAGAGATGATGGCTGAGTGGCCCCCAGAGGTCAGGCTCGTCGGGGTCTACGACCACGCTTGGGGAACCCCATATAACGGATTTCTGATGCTAGAGTGTGACAGCATGGATGCTTACGCGAAGTTCTGGAGGTGGTTTAGGGACAAGGTCAGGTGGTACGTCATAGAGACTCAGACCGTGATAGCAACGAAGAGATGAGTTCCTGACAGTCGAGAGCCCGCGCGGATGCAGATATGAGAATTGACTGCCCCACCCAAGCAGAAGAGAGGGTTAACCATCTTTTAGCGAAGTTACGGAGCCACTTAAGTTCAGGCGTGAAGCCAACACCCTCACATACAGTCTTCAGTAAGACAAGTCCACCGGGAGGAGCTGGCCTCACCACCCTGTGGTCGTAGAGCGCGTACTCTATCACGAAACCCACTATCCTCCTTATCATCTCCCAGCAGAAGCGTCTGCCAATGAAGAGAAGCCCTCTGAAGAAAGGAGGAAAGTCTAGCAACCTAACCTCGGGAAACTCAGCGCTCCCCTCCCTGCAGAAGGCTGGGCCCCCCATACTTCTAGCTAGTTTAATCGCCGACCTCAAACGCTCAGGAGTGATCATGGAGAGCTCTGGACAGACGTACAGATAGACCTTCTCTCTACATGCCTTCCTAGGGTTGAAATCTGGCGCTGGACTCGCGATCGCCCAGGCAACTAAGTCTTCTGGCAGATCTGCGTTAAGTCTCGAGAGGGACACCGTTCCTGTGCAGCTGAAACTCACGACGTTGTCCAGGGCAGAAACTCCTCTATCAGTCCGGCTTGAGGACTGCACAGAGCCGTCTGGATCCATCAGGCCCAGTCTGATTAGGCAGTCCTCGAGCGTCGATTGGACGGTCCGGAGACCTGGCTGTTTCGAGAACCCGAAGAACCCATCCCCGAGATACGCAATCCTGAGGGCGACCTTTTTCGTCATCCTGAGCAAGAGCCTGCTAACGATAATTATGATCGCGCATCTAGGTTTACCGAATCCCGGTGAGCGGCGACGTTGAGATCCGTGACATCATAGAGGAGCTAAAGGAGGAGCTCACACCCTCTCCTGAAGAGAGAGTTCTAGTCAAGGGGACAATCTCCGAGGCAGTAGGCCGCCTCAAGTCTGCCTTGGCCGACCTTGGGCTCCCGGCCGAGCCAACGCCAGTGGGTTCTGCCGTCAGAGATACGTGGCTGCCAGGTAAGGCAGACATAGACATCTTTCTACTGTTCCCTCTGGACTATCCGTCTGACGAGTTAGGCCCAGCTACTCTCGCGGCAGCTGAGAGAGCATTTGGTGCGTACAAGCTGAGGTATGCGAGCCACCCGTACGCCGTGGTGGAGTTGAACGGATTTGAGATCGACGTCGTGCCAGCTTACCGCATCTCTAACTACACGGAACTGCGGTCTCCAGTCGACAGAACTCCGCTCCATAATCGCTTCCTGCTCGAGAGGTTGAACGACAGGATGCGAAGTGAGATCAGACTGCTCAAAGCCTTTCTGAGGGGGATAGGAGCTTATGGGGCCGAACTCGCCGTTGGAGGGTTCAGCGGGTACCTGGCGGAGCTTCTGATCCTCAAGTATGGGTCGTTCCTAGACTTGGTGAAGAGCGCCTCCGCCTGGCGGCCTCCCGTGTCCCTCACCCTAGAGGGGGAGCCCCCCGACTGGGTGGCAGAGAGCGAGTCCCCCTTGATTTTCGTCGATCCCGTAGATCCCAGGAGGAACGTGGCCTCTGCGGTTACTGAGACACAGCTCAATCGCTTCAGAAGCGCCTGTTCTGCTTTTTTAAAGCAACCGAGCAGGGAATTCTTTACAGAGAAGACTCTGCCGCCTGTGAGTAGGCAGGAGCTGGCGCGCATGTTGAAGGATAGGGGGACTACCCTCCTGCTGGTGCTATACGAGGGACTCGCCGAACCACCTGACACTCTATGGTCTCAGGCGATTTCAGGGGCTTTCAGACTGAAGCGAGCCCTTGAAGAGGCAGGTTTCAATCCCCTGCAGGCCGAGGGGTGGACGGACGAGACGTCGAGGATTGCTCTCGTTCTCGAAGTTGAGAGAGCGGTCCTCCCAGTGGTTGAGAAGAGGGTTGGGCCAGAGGTCGGAGGGCCTGGGGAAGCCGGCTTTCTCAAGAAGCATCTTGGAGCAAGAGACACGCTCGGTGGTCCATTCATAGAGGGCTCGCGCTGGGTGGCGTTCAAGGCCAGGAGGCTAACAAGCCTGAGGGATGTTGTGGAGGAGCTAACCTCTGGCGTCGAGTCGATCCTGCCAAAGCTGCTCAGAGGATCTGAGCCCAGGATCTTGCTCCAAGACGACAGCGACTTTCCTGGGTGGGATGACCTCCTTCCCTTCCTTGGAGAGTTCCTCAGAAGGCGTAGGGACTTCTTCGCCGAGCGTCTAGTGCCCCCTGAAGACTGACAATCCTGGGTAAACTCCTGCTGGCCCCAGATCTTCCTCTATCTCCAGCAGCCTGTTGTACTTGGCGATCCTCTCTCCCCTGGCGGGTGCGCCAGTCTTTATCTGGCCAGCGTTGAGGGCCACGGCCAAGTCCGCTATGCTGGTGTCGATCGTCTCGCCCGACCTGTGGCTCACGATGACTGCGTACCCCGAAGTCTGAGCCAACCTGGCTGCATCGAGCGCCTCGGTCAGGGTTCCCACCTGATTTATCTTCCAGAGGAGTGCGTTCGCCGCTCCCCTCGATATCCCCATCTTCAACCTAGATACGTTCGTCGTGAAGTGGTCGTCGCCCACTATCTGAACTCTGTCGCCCAGCTCTCTCGTCATCCTAGCAAGGGTCTCTAGGTCCTCCTCGTAGAAGGGGTCTTCTATACTGATGATGGGGTACTCCTCAATCAGCCTCTCGTAGAAGTCGAGGAGCGTCTCTGGAGACAGCTCTCTTCCATCGATCCTGTAGACTCCATCGACGTAGAAGCTGCTAGCGGCCGCATCCAAGGCTAGGAATACCTTACCGTCGTGACCCGCCGCTTCTATTGCAGACATCAGCGCATCAAGCGCCTCCCTAGTGTTCCTCATGGGAGGAGCGTATCCTCCCTCGTCACCCAGGTTCCTGGCAGACTTCCCGTACCTCTCAACTAGGATCTTGCCGAGCTCCTTGTATACTTCCACGGCGGCGTACAAAGCGTCTCGGAATGAGTTGAATGCCGCCGGCACGATCATGAACTCCTGAATTGCCAAGTCGCTCCCGGCATGCAGCCCGCCATTGAGCACATTAAGCAACGGCACGGGAAGCACGTGCGCATTCACCCCGCCAACATACCGGTAGAGGGGCATCCTGAGGCCCACGGAAGCCGCTCTCGCGACCGCCATCGATATCGATAGGATGGCGTTCGCTCCGAACCTGGACTTGTTTGGGGTGCCGTCTGCCTCTATCATAGCCAGATCGACTTCCCTCTGCATCCTAGCGTCTCTACCTATCACCACAGAGGCGAGGGGTCCCTCGACGTTCGAAACAGCTGTGAGAACTCCCTTCCCTCCGAGCCTCTTCCCTCCGTCCCTCAGCTCGACCGCCTCGTGCACCCCCTTGGAAGCCCCGGCAGGGACTGAGAAGGATCCGACGAAGCCTCCCGAAGTCCTGACCCACGTCTTCACGGTTGGATTGCCCCTAGAGTCCAGAATCTCCATCGCTCTGACTTCCTCGATTAGAAAGTCGGTCATCTTATCTCGCACCCACTCCGCCTCCTCTGCAGTTACGTAAAATAATGATTTGAACGGGAGAAGTCAGCCTCCGCCAAGAGGCCTAACCGATTATAGGCCGTTCTGACCCTCGCCCACGTTAGAGCCGAATGCGCTCAAACGAGGCGAGGATCTCCCCCCGTTCGCCACTAGGGGCTTGCGGGGGCCTTCGGGGGGAACGGAAGCTCCCCACATCTCGTGGGCTTTCAACACGATGTTGAGGGCGCCGATCACGTCCCGGTCGCCCTCGAAGCCTCAGCTGAGGCATCTCAACCCGCGGTGCCCATTCGGGCTCAGCTTGCCCCTACATATCGGGCACCGCGAGGAGGTGCCCCTTGGGTTCACATATATTACGCTCAGGCCCTGGAGCTTGGCCTTGTACTCGAGTATCTGCTGGAACCTGCGGAAGCTCCACCTGTGCAGCCGCCCGTTCATCTCCCTGGAGTACCTGATCCTGCGCCTTATGCCCTTCAGATCCTCCAGCGCGACTGTTGAGACCCCAAGCTGGAGGGCCCTCCCGACTATCCAGAGGACCAGCTTGTGGTAGATGTCCTTCACCCGATTGCGCTCCCTCCTCCTATACTTCGCCAGGAGCCTCTCCCTCATCTTCCAACCTTTAGGGCAGACCGTATCCGCCTGCGCTTGAGGAAGTACGCGATCCTTATCGAGCGCTCTTCCGTCTTTATCTGGAAGATAAATCAGGTGGCTACGACCCTGTATCCTTTAGCGGAGCAGTAGTCCTCTAGCCTCTCCACCTGTCTCTTCAGGTCTTCTAGCTGATCCCTGCTCACCCTGGCGTATATAGCGGCCCTGACCTCCTTCACACCGCCGAGCAGCCTCTTGACCTCTGACTCCGGTATCCTGAAGTGGCCTTCCTGCGTCCTGACCGCCCTGACCTTGCCGGCGTAGATCCAGCGCCTGAGCGTGGTGGTGCTGACGCCCAGCAGTTCCCGCGGCCTGGTCGATGCGGCAGAGGCGCTCCATTCACTTCTCCGCTTCTCCGCATAACTTACTCGAGTGTAAATGCGCTGTTTGTCTTACTTCATGTAGCAGTTCAACTGCTGCGCCTCAAAGCTCTGGAGAGTCTCTTGCCATTCCTTGACGCTCTCAGCCTTGGTCTACTCGGTGACCCTGATTCTTCTCTATATGATCCGAATTCCGAATACTTAGTGGTGTCAGGCGTCGAAGCTGCTTTAACGGCGACCTTAGGTCTCCTAGTGTATCTCCTCTCAGAAAGGGGGTATGGAGCACCTTGGCACCCCTCGGTCCAGTGGGGTGACTGCCTACTGCCACGCGAGGAGTCTAGCCTCCTTAGCGACCTGCACTGTCCTTGAGGAGCAGTCTCCTCGAAGTAAGCAGAGCTTGAGAGTCGCTTTGACCGTGCAACAAAGTTTTTGGAATCTCAAACTTGGCGAGAGGCGGTGACTCGTTTGCCTGAGGAGAAAGAGGAGAAGAAGATTGAGATTCCGGAAGAAGATAGGCTGCTGGCCTCTCAGTTCCTCGAGCGACTGATCTCCACGCCCACCGTGACGGGAATGGAGAGGTCGGCCGAGGGTGTGGTCAGGGAACTCTTGGGGCCGTATGTTGACGAGTTGAGAGTAACTGGCTGGGCAAACTACGTGGGCACGATAAACCCCGAGGGAAGCAAGAGCATCATGATGGTAGCTCACATAGACCAGATCGGCTTCATCGTTAGGTCCATAGATGACAAGGGATACCTGAAGTTCGCTCCGGTCGGCGGGTGGGATCCAAAGGTTCCCTACGGGTGCAGAGTGAAGGTGCTGACGAAGAGCGGCCCCGTCTACGGGGTCATCGGAACGGTCCCTCCGCACCTGCTGAAGAAGGAGAAGGCCGAGAAGCCGCCTGAATTCGACGAACTCGCAATAGACATAGGCGCCGACAGCAAGAAGGAGGCCGAGGAGATGGGCGTGAGAGTCGGCGACTACGTCGTGGTAGATGCTCCATATAGGGAGCTCACCAAGTACAGGGTTGTGGGGGCTGGCTTCGACGACAAGTCCGGCGTGGCGACTATCTTCCTGGCGGCGAAGAGAATCTGGGAGAGGAAATCTGAGCTGAGGGACGTAGCTGTGCACATCGTCGCGACCGTGCAGGAGGAGATAGGGCTTAGAGGCGCCTACATGGTAGGCTACGAGCTCAAGCCTGACGTTGCTCTCGTGGTCGACGTGACGTTCGCGACTTCGCCGGGGGTCCCACAGGGGAAGGTGCAGATCGAGCTGGGCAAGGGTCCGGCAATCTCTATTGGGCCGATATATCACCCGGACGTCGTCGACAGGCTCATAGAGCTAGCCGAAGAAAAGGAGATACCGTATCAGAGGGAGGCAGACCCGAGGGGGGCCGGTACTGACACGTGGGCTATCCAGATAGCCAGGGGAGGAGTGAAGACCGCTCTCTCATCAATACCCAACAGGTACATGCACAGCGGAGTCGAGATGGTGGACCTCAGAGACGTCGTCTTCAATAGCATGCTCCTAGCCGAGTACGCGCTCGCCTACGCAGAGTCCAGCTAGCAGGTCACGTGAAAGACCGCCGCCACCCTCCTCCCCTCTTCCTTCAATTTGTTGTAGGCATCGATTGCAGAGGGCGTCCTCTTCACCACGAGTTCGGCGCCCAGCTCCTTGGCCGCCTCCTCCACCCCGACCAGGGGGAGCGCTCCGAACTGGCCGGTGCCAACGACGATGATCTCCGGCCTGTAGACGGAGAAGTACTCGCGGATCTCCTTGCCCGTCAGCGGCGTGTGCCCGAACCTCCCCCGCATGCCTGCCGACAGCTCCTTCCTCCTGGCGCTAATCTCGTCCGTGAGCACTACGTCGTGCTTGTATGTCTTGCCGTCCACCACTATGTAGCCGAAGCCCGTCTTCTCCACTCTCATTCTATCACCTCGAGTCTCTCCAGGGATAGCTCAAAAACGGCCACTGGCGTCTTGATCTTGTTCAGCTCCAGGACCTCAGGGTGAACTTCTCCCACGACTCCGGCGCTCACGCCGTCGACCAAGACCTCTGCGGTGCGGCCTCTGAGCAGCGACGGGTGCTCTGCAGGCCTCAGCTCGAAGCTCACGTTCAGGTTCCTCAAGAGGGCATACAGATCGGCCTGTATGTCCTCGAAGCCCACCTCGCTGTCGGCTACGGCTGCGGCCAGCCTCCTCTCATCTCTGGCTCCGGTCTCAGCCGTCTCGTCGGGGATGACGACGTCGCCGACCTCGAAGATCCTCTGAGGCAGCGGGGCCCCGGTGTTCCTCGACAGGAACGCTATGAGTCCTGGGAGCAGGGAGTCCCGGAGCACGGTGTAAGAGGCCGTCACCGGGTTGGCCACCTCGACCACCGGCGACTCGGGCCTGTTGACCCTGCGGAAGAGAACCTCCCTGCTAGTCATGACGTAGTTGAGCACCTCTTGATACCCCAGGCCGATCATCAGAGACCTGACCAGCGCAGACGCCTTCTCCACGGGGTGCCTCTTGCCAAACGTCGTCACGTGCATGGGCAGCTCTGGGGTCAAGTAGTCGTAGCCGAGCGACTGAGCGACCTCCTCGACCACATCCACCGGGTGGAGGAAGTCGCTCCTGTAGGCCGGTATCCTGACCTTTATCACGTTCCCCTTTGCCTCAGCCCCCAGCCTAGCCTTCTCCAGCAGGTTCACGACGTCCTGCGCCGAGAGGTTCAGACCCATCATCGAGTTGACGTAATCGAGCTCGACGGTCATCTCAGAGACCGAGAGGTCGGGAGTCACTATGGGGCCCTCAGGGTAGCTGATGACGACCGTTCCAATCCTTCCTCCCCTCTCGGCCAGCGCCGTCGCCATCAGCACCAGCGCCTGGCTTATTGCCCTCATGTCGGGGCCGGTGACGTCAAGGAAGATGTTCCGAGTGGAGGAAGTGACCCTAGTCAGCTCTCCGTTGAGTATGGGCGGTACCGAGAGCACGCCCCCCTCCGAGTCTCTAAGCACTGGCACCACCGAGCCGTCTCCAACAAGGTGCGCGTATTCCCTTCCCTTCTCGGTCCTCCTCAGCATCTCAGCAGCGGTCATCTCCTCCGTCTCGCCCAGGGGCACGAACCTCACGCTGTCGGAGGGCTCGGCCGCGTATGTTATCGGAGGCTCCAGCACGTCGGCGTTGTGGAGACCCATAGACATCTTGCGCCTGTCTCTGCCCAAGGTCTGGTGGAGCTTCTCTTGCGCCCTCATGATCGCGACAAGAGCCGTCTCGTCCAGCTCGATCCCCTCGATCAGCGCGCCGACGAAGTAGGGCCTAACCGCCTTAACCGACGGATCAACCTTGACCTCCCAGCCAGAGTCGAAGACCTCGTAGTTGGGCAGGCCAACCTCTTTCCCTAAGAAACCGCGGAGAGCCCTGGCTAGGCCCTCCACAGTGACGAGATCCAGCCTATCTGCGGTGATCTCTAGCTCAAGCTCTCCGTCTTCCTCTCCCTCCAAGCTAACCTTGATGCGGGCTAGGAGATCCGCGAGCCTATCCTCGGGGATCTCCTCTCCAACCAGCCTGCACAGGTCCGAGTAGTCGACCGTGATAACGGGCACGCTCACCACCTCGCCGGGAACTCCCTCAAGAACTGGAGATCCTGGCTGTGTAGGTCCCTAATGTCATCGAGACCCAGCCGGACCATCGCTAGCCTGCCTATCCCTATACCCCAGGCCAGCGCCTGAACCTTCGGGTAGTCGTAGCCAAGCGGGATCATCACCTCAGGCCTGAAGAGGCCGGAGCCCGCTATCTCTATCCACCCTATCTCTGGGTGCTTGACGTAAGCCTCAACGCTCGGCTCCGTGAACGGGAAGTAAGCCGGCCTGAAGGCGACCTCCTCGAAGCCAAGCTTGTTGGCGAACTCCTTCAGGTATCCCAGCAGGTGCCTCACGTTGAGACCCTCCGCGAGCACCACGCCCTCGCACTGGTGGAACTCCATCGAGTGCGTCTTGTCTAGCGCCTCGGGCCTGAACACCCTGTCGATGACGAATATCTTCAGCGGGAGGTCCTTCCTGCTGGCTAGAGTTCTGGCAGATGCGGAAGTGGTCTGAGACCTCAACATGAGCCTCATGGCAGTCTCGAAGCTCCACTTGTACCCCCAACCCTTGGAGCCTGTTATCCAGCCGTCTTCGTGCGTCCTCCTCACCCTCTCAACGAGATCTGGGTCAGGTGGCACGGGGGCTGTGGCCGGGTACGCCAGAGCGTAGGAGTCGTGAACCTCCCTGGCTGGGTGATCCTGAGCCTGAAACAGCACATCGAAGTTCCAGAACTCCGCCTCCACGATGGGGCTCTTGACCTCCTCGAACCCCATGCCGATGAGTATCTCCCTGACCTCCTCGAGGAACTGGACGTAGGGGTGCGACTTGCCCGGGTAGACCGTTGGAGGCGGTAGCGTTACGTCGTAGGCCTTGAGCCTGACCTTCCTCCACGCCCCGCTTTCAATAAGCTCTCTGTTCAGCTTGGCAACCTCCATGACCACCGGAACCCTACCGTGGGCAACTTCCACGCCTAGGGGAGTCAGGGCCAGCGTGAACTCCGCTATCTCGTCCTCTTCAACGAGGCCTCTGGCCCTCAGCCTAGACGCAGCCTCAGCAGGTATCTCTTGAACACCTGAAGCGACTGATCTCAGCGCCTCCCCGAGGGGCGATCTCTCAGGAGCTGAGACCAGTTCGACAATAGTCTCGCCGTCAGACTTCCTGAATGAGATCCAGCCAGCCCTCCTGGCCTCGCCGAGCGCGGCGTCTAGCTCAGCCTTGTCTGAGAACAGATCGCTCTCCCTGACTCTCGATAGGGGGATGGATCCTCCGCTCGTCCTCAATAGGTCCAGCAGCCTCTCCTCTGGCAGGCCCCTGTTCACCGCATCCTTCCCTCTCTCCGTGAGGCGCAGTACCTTCCTGGTACGCCTCTCTACTAGAACCAGCCCCTTGTCTGCTAGTAGAGACGCTAGAGCAAGGGCAGAGCTCCTCTCCATGGGTATCTTGTCGACGTCAGCCCTCCCTCCTCTAGAAGCTAGGAGACGAATTAGGCGCAGCTCGCCCTCTGTGACAGATACCTCTCTAGTCACCCGAAATCACCTCCAGAATCAGCAATGCGGCCGGGGAGGCGCAGACGAGGTGGGCTCAAGAGGATAGGCCACGCCAGACTGCCCACTAGCCGATGGAGCAGGCAGGTCAGGCGCTTGTAAATTGGCAGGGCATCGCCTCCTCCCCCAGCGGTCGGGCCTGCCTCCAGCACTTAATTAAGCTTTGGGGCCACCCTCCATCAAACCACTCAGCCTCTTCAGTATACGCCTCTTCTCGCTCTCCGGCAGGTCGGAGCCTCTCACCAGCTCTGAGAGGAATGAAATCACCTGATCCATCCTCCTCACGTCTACTGGGAACGGCACGCCGTCCTTGCCGCCGAAGGCGAAGGAGTACCTGATCGGGTCTCTGCGACTGGGCTCTGCTCCTTCAATGAGCTCAGCGAGGAGAGCAAGCGCCCGAACCGTCGCGGGGCCTACCCCTCTTATCTCGACCAGTTCCTCGTAGTTCGAGACACCGGCCTCATACGCCCTCCTCAGCGCCGCCCAGTCGACCCTCCTGGGCATCACGAGAATCGGGATCCCTCCCTCCTCGCCGAGGTAAGGTGAGAGAGGACCCCTGACCGCCTCCCTGATCATCCTGGAGAGCCTCTCCGGGCCCTCTGCCACCAAGTCGACCGAGGCCTTTCTAGCTTCCTCGCTCTCTCTAGCCGTCATGTCCAGCACCGCTGGCTCCTTCCTCTCCCCCACGATCCCGGCGTGAGGCTCTACGACGAAACTTGACACGTTCTCACCCAGCCAGTGGTACCTCCTGGCTAGCCTCCTCTCTGGATTCATTCCCTGCTGGATGACTGCCCACAGGCCGTCTTCCGTGATGATCAGGGCGTGGTGGTATATCTGGTAGCCATCTTGTAGGACTGCGTTGTCCACCTTGGCGGACATCCTGCTGGCCCTCAAGAGCCTCTGAGCCTCGCTATCTCCGAGGCCCAGCCTCCTGACCACCCTGTGGATGTCCCCCGGTATCTTCGTGGAGGCCTTTCCCTTCCCTCCGAGGACTGCGACGCCGAGTTCCCTCTCCTCTAGGGCCTCCCTGAGGGCTGCCGTAACGACGGTCGTGACTCCGGAGGAGTGCCAGTCGTAGCCCAAGGCGCACCCAAAGGCCTGGAACCAGACGGGGTCGGACAGCCTCCTGAGGAGCTCGGCCCTCCCGTACTCACCAACTATGGCCTCAGCTATCAACCCGGCGAGCTTCTTCATCCTCACGAAGAGCCAACGTGGAGCCTTTCCGACGTGGAGCGGTAGTAGGGCCTCCCCTGTCCTCTTCAACTCTCGTGACTATGGGGGCTTGGTGGGTCATAATCCTGTCGCTCATGGGGCTGGCCTCAGTACGTACACGTTATCCTTGTCCCTCAGCACGACGGCTCTTACCTCAGAGCCAAGCGGGTATCCCTCCGCGTTGACGAGAGTCACGGACCTTCCTCTGGCTACGCCCAGGGCCTCGCCCTTCCTCCAGCCGGGGGCGACTATCTTCGCGGTGACCTTCTCACCTACCCTCATGGTCTTTGGTATGCTCCTAGCTGGCCTTATGCCAAAGTCTTCCCTGGTGAGTACCAGCTTGACGCCGTACTCCTCCTCCCACCTCCTGAGGGCAGAGTAGAAGCGGGCCCAGGACATGGGCTTCACCCCGGGCGGCCTCCTCCCGTGTCGGTGAGCCTCGTACTTCTGTATTCCTAGAGGCGGCCACCTCTTGCCAGCTCCTATGTCCAGAGCGAACTCTATGATCTGGGGGATGTCCTCGTCGTTGAGACCAGGCACCCAGACTGGCGCTATCAACAGGTCCACCTCGCTCTCAGCCACTCTCTTAGCGAACTCCTTCACTCTCTCAACGTCGTAGGATGGAGTGTCGGCAAGGGCCCTCGCCTTCTCTGGGTTTAAGCTGTCTATACTCAGGTTCACGCGGTCCAAGCCAGACTCCTCCAGCTTAGGTACGTCCTCTGGCCCTAAAGTGGTTCCGTGGGTCTGCACGGAGACTACCGACACTTGAGGTCTCTCCTTTAGCCTCCTGAACAGTTCGTATATCCTCGGATACGTAAAGGGATCTCCGACCGTGTCCACGTGCGCCTCTATGCCGTCTATCCCCTTGTATGCAGCTATCTCATCGAACCACTGCAGCAGGTAGTCTAGATCCACGATGTACTCGGCCAACCTCGTCCTACTCTTTGGACCCGCGTCCGTAGAGCAGAATACGCAGGACAGGGCGCACGTGCTCGACGGCCTTACCTGGATGAGCGAGGTCCCCCTGTCAATCAGGCCGAAGGCGACGGTCCCGACCAGTGGGACGGCCGCGTCCTCTGGAATTCGCACCAGCGCCCTGCCCACGCGCCCGCCGCCGACCGAGGAGAATATATCGACTCCCTTATACAGTCAGGCCGTATGGTCAGGACGCTGAGGATACTGGCAGCCGTAGATCTGCACGACAGGCCAGAGGCTGTCCTGCCGGCGCTGGCAGAGGAGGGCCCAGACGTTATTCTGCTGGCCGGGGACCTCACCACGGC
>DRBY01000014.1 GCA_011042755.1 Thermoproteota archaeon
GGCTTCGTCAGGTCACGCTCTGGCGGCTTGAACCTCCGCACCATCTCTCGGATCAGGTAGTCGATGTTGACTCCATTGATCGCAGAGACGGGGATTACTGGCGGAACCTCATCTAGGTTGGCCTTCAGGAACTCGACTATCTTCTCGTAGTTCTCAATAGCTTTCTCATTGTCTACCAGCTCGATCTTGGTCTGAACGGCTATTATCTGCTTGACGCCCATTATCTTAAGAGCCGCCAAGTGCTCCCTGGTTTGGGGCTGCGGAACGTCCTCATTTGCCGCTATTACCAAGAGCGCCGCGTCCATCAGAGTAGAGCCCGCTAGCATGGTGGCCATGAGCGTGTCGTGTCCAGGGCAGTCGACGAATGAAATCTTCCTCAAGAGGACGGTCTTTTCTCCGGGGTGGATCGGACATTCGCGAGACGTAGTGTAGCAAGAGGGGGCGTCACCTTCACAAGATGGACACTTGCGGAGCTCTGCGTTCGCGTATCCCAGCTTGATTGTGATTCCTCTCTTCAGCTCCTCGCTGTGACGCTCTGGCCAGATCCCAGTTAAGGCTTGGACCAAGGTCGACTTTCCGTGATCTACGTGTCCAGCAGTCCCCACATTCATCTCAGGCTGAAGCGGCTCCCCGTCGGGCCCCCTCTCGGCCAATTCAAACCCCCTCTTCACCCAGCGGCTGCCTCCTCTTTGGGGAGGAACTCCTCAAGCTGGGTTTCTCCCTTCTGAACCACCTTCATGTTGACTTGCTTTATGACTTCCGAGATTACGTTACCTCGCACGGTCTTAGCTCTCCTCTCCCCTTCGTGAGTGGGGTGAAAGCCAGGAGGACCAGACAGTAAGGCCCTCCTCTTTCCCGGGCCCTGCATTCCTGGGTGCATGGGGAAGCCGTCCTTATCGGTTCCGCCGGTTATTCTGAACCTGTAGCCAGGAAATCCTATCAAGTCGCCCGCTATCTCTTCACCTATCCGCTTCCCTATCAGGGGGACCAGCCTGTCCTCTGGCACCTGGAAGTGGTAGGTCCGCCCCGTCTCGGGGTCGGCTATGTCGAATACTATGACGTTCTCCTCTTTCTTCTTCCTGTACAACCACTCCACCTCCTACAACGCGCCCGCGTGAGATCTGGCAAAATAAAGCTGACGCTCACTTCCCTCTGCGCAGTGTGAGAATTCTTCTAAAGAGCTCCTTCTCCTCCTCTGAGAGCATTGCGAAGAACATGGCCCTCTTCTTAGGATCATATACGTCAAACACTTCGGTGTACAGCACCCTGCCTGGCTTTATCCCTCTGCCGACGACTCCTCCCTTGATGGATATGGCTACCTTATCTCCTGCTTTAGCCTCTGGCTTCCTGACCCCCCTGTCTTGGATGTCTAGTATTACGCCAACCCTGCGCCCTGCTTCATTGATCAGAGGGTAGCCTGGCCTGATCTTGCCCCTCAATACCTCGACCCCGACTATGGCTGGATCGCTCCTCCTGAATACGAACTCAGGGAGCACCTTGATCTCGGCGGGGTAGACTACCGTTGATAGGAGTTCCTCTATCTCCTTACGCCTGAGTTCCTCTAGGTACTCCTCAAACCTCTCGATCAGCTGGTATATGATCACGTCGTGAAATATGGGGATCCCTCTGCTCTTGGCCTCTAACTCCGCCTCTTCGGTGATCTTCACGTTGAACGCCAGAACCGCGGCATACTTCGGTTCGTCTGACTTCATCGTGTGCGCCTCAAACACGTCCGTCTTAGTGACCGGGCCTATGTCTGCCCTCCTGACAGGTATCCCCCTGGACTGGATGTGGGCCACGAGGGCCTCAAGCGTTCCGAGCGTGTCCGCCTTGGCGATCACTCCGATTCTATCTGTCTTGATCAGAATTGCGCCCACTTCCTCCCTCACAGTCTCGACGGCCTCCTCCAGCTTCTCTGGATCCCTAACTACCAGCAGCGGAGAGCCTGCTATGGCGCCGTCCAAGTTGACTGCGGAGATCATGACGCCCGCCGCCGCGCTGGCCGATTCAACCCTCTGGAACTTGGCTCTCGGGGCTCTCATCTCATCTAGAGGTCTGGGCCTGAATAGAGCCCTGACCTTCGTGACTATAGGACCTGAGAGCCCGGCCAGTACTATTGTGTCTCCAACCCTTATCTCGCCATCGTAGATTATCGCCGTTACCACGGTTCCAAGTCCGTGCTCTGTCTTTACCTCTAGAACTACGCCCTTCCCTTCCTCTGAAGTGATCTCAAGCTGATCTAACATGAACCTCTGAACCAGACCTAGGAGGACCGCTAGGAGATCTGGAACCCCTTCTCCTGTGACCGCGCTTATCGGAACTACTGCAAACGTCCTTGTGAAGTCTGTTATTCTGTCGTACCTGTCAGCATTTATTCCCAGCTCCGCCAGTTGGCCGAGTATTGTGTAAAACCTCCTGTCAAACTCAGCAAGCGCTCTGGGGGGCTGATCCTTAATGGACTCTATAAATGGAGCGTCCGGATGATTCTTCCAGCCGGAGATCAGATCTATCTTGTTCAGCGCTATCACAAAAGGAGTCCTCCTCTCCTTCAGGATGTTGATCGACTCGATCGTTTGCGGCTGAACGCCCCCCATGACGTCAATGACGAGGATAGCCACATCCGCAACCGACCCACCCCTCCTCCTCAAGTTAGAGAACACCTCGTGACCTGGAAGATCTATGAAGAGTAGCCCCTTGGTCTTTAGCTCGAATCTAACGCCCAACGCTTTGAATACGGGCTCACAGACTTTTTCGATCACGTCAGCCGGAACTTCAGAAGCGCCAACGTGCTGGGTTATAGAGCCCGGCTCCTTTGCCGCAACCCTAGTCTTGCGGATGTAGTCTAGGAGAGTGGTCTTTCCTGAGTCTACATGCCCTAAGACCGCTACGAGCGGCTGCCTATACTTCTTTTGGGGTTTTTGCTCAGACATTGTGCCCAGTTCTCCTCTTCTCCTTGAGTTCCTTGGCCTTTAGGGTCCAACGAATCTTCTCAGGCCTGCGCCCAAGCTTGAGCATGTTCTTGGCGCATTTCGAGGAGCAGAAGTACCATATTGTGCCGTCTGAGAGAACGTACATCCAGCCAGTACCTGGCTCTATCTCAGCCCCACAGAACTTGCATACCTTCAGAGCCCGATACGCGGTCTTACTCACGGCGATCCCCTCACCTCGGCTTCAGCTTACGGGCCTCCATCTCAGTCTCTCTGAGGAGGAGTATGTCACCCATCCTCACGGGTCCCTTAACGTTCCTAGTAAGGACTCTTCCCCTGTCCTTGCCAGCCAGTACCTTAGCTCTGACCTGGATAACATCACCGGCAACTCCTGTCCTGCCTATTATCTCCACTACCTCGGCTGGGTACGCCCTGTCTTCCTCGGAAGACAATTTCTCTCCCTCCCGACTTCGCCCTAGCGCTCAGGGTATATTAAGGCGACGCTCGTGGCTTTAAGCATCAAGCTGCCTTCTTGACTTCGTTGATCTTCTCTATTAGAGCGTCCATCAAGCTCTTGGCCTGGCCTGGGTCTATTATCGCAACGGAGGACGAGGCAACCTCGATACCAGCCGCCTTACCCAGCTCGTTCTTGCTGGGTACATAGGCGTAAGGCACGTTCTTCTCTTCACACAGCAGCGGTAGATGAGCAACGATCTCCGGGGGGTCCACATCTTCCGCTACTATGACAAAGACCGCCTCTCCCCGCTCTACTGACTTGGTAGTCTCGTTAACCCCCTTCCGTACCCTTCCTCCTGTGGTTCTCGCCAGCTCTACCAGTTCATACAGCTTGGGCACGAGATCCTCGGGCACCTCGAACTTGACATAGAAGGGTTTGTCTCCAGCGGTCATCCTTCATCCCCACCCCATAAGCCAGCGGCGGGACACGCTTCCGGGCTTATAAACTTGCCATTCCCTTCCAACCCTCTGGGTGAGCCATTCTAGAGGCTCTCCGAGCGCAATTATTGGCTTTCGGAGTCTTAGCTCACCAGGAGACCTAGAACCTGTAAGAAAAATTGCCCAAGAAAGCTCTGCTAGGAATCTTCTCAACAGAACCTTCACGGCATCGAGCCCGCCCCTGTAGTAAGCCCTCAGGAATGGGAGGGCTGAACCCGCTATGTGAGCGCCCAGGGCTATGGCTTTCGCTGCGTCCATGCCGCTCCTGATTCCGCCAGATCCTATGATCGTTAGTTTTCGAGTTGCAGAAGACACCTCCACTATGCTCACGGCGGTGGGTATGCCCCAGTTAGAGAAGGTAAAGGGTGAAGGAGCCAGCGGGTGGTCGTGAGGATACCTGTACCCTTCAATTATGGCCCAGTGAGTTCCACCGGCGCCCCCAATATCGATGGCAGCCACACCTGTTCTCTCGATCGCTCTCGCCGTCTGGGCGGATATGCCCGTGCCAGTCTCTTTTACCACTATGGGCACGCCCACATCAGACGCCAGATCTCTAAGCGCCGATAGAACTCCAGAGTACTCTGGCTGACCTTCCGGCTGTACCGCCTCTTGCAACGCATTCAGGTGTATAGCCACAGCATCGGCGTCTATCATTGAAACGACCTCTTGTACGTTCCTTATTCCCCTCTCACCGCGTATGTGAGTGGCCCCTATGTTAGCGATTAGAGGCACATCTGATGCGGCCTCTCTAGCCACGCGAAATGTGGAGACGAGGTCTGGATACTCTAGCGCCGCTCGCTGGCTTCCTACGCCTATCGGAATATTGAACTCTTGGGCGGCCGTGGCGAGGGCTCTATTTATCTCCTCTGCATCACTGTGGCCTCCTGTTATTCCCTCTATAATCAAGGGAGCCGATATTCTGTGGCCTAGAAAGTCTACCTCCAGATCAACCTCTTGAAGATCCTCCTCTGGGAGGGCTTCGTGAAGTAAGGAAATTTTAGAGAACCAATTCAAGGGCAGGGACTCGACGCTCCTGTCTCTAGCTATGAGTAGGTGATCTAGCTTCCTAGAGGGGGTGCTCAACGCCTCACCACCGCCGAAGCGTAGCCCACCACGGCGCCGTAGTCGCCTGTGGTCTCGCCGCTGTGCGAGTATCTCACTAGTTCTGCCGTTCTCGCGCCTAAGGCCTTAGCGGCCACCAGCATGGCAGCTGTGGGGCCGTATCCGCACATGGAGATAGACATGGCGGATATAACCTTGTACAGGAATTCTTCGTCAAGCTTCAAGATGGCATCCAAGGCAGCTCTGTCTTTCCTCTCCGCAGTCTCTGCTGGCTCGTAGTGCGTCAAGTCTGAAGACGCTATGATAACGCAATCCCGCCCGAGTGCCGTGCAGGCCTTGGCTATAGCCGCTCCTAGCTCTCTTGAGGCAGACATAGTCTGGTCCAGCATCACCACGGGAACCATCCTTGCCTCGCCGTAAATCGCCTGTAAAAACGGGAGCTGAACCTCAACAGAATGTTCGGCTAGGTGTCCTATCTGATCTGGCTCAGCCACAGGGCAAGCATCTATAATAGCTCCAGCTAAGTCCTCATCGATCTGAACCAAGCCAAGGGGGGTCTCCCAAGAGCCCCTCTCGAACACAGAGACCGGTGCTCCCAGTCCTGTGTGATTTGGGCCTATCACAACGAAGGTCTGAGGACTTCCGTCTTCTGCCATCTTGGCGTAAGCAGCTGCTGCCACGTGACCAGAGTACATGTAGCCAGCGTGAGGGCAGAGCAGACCGACGATTTTCCTAGGGCCGTCGCTCGCTGGCCGCGGGATTGACTGAACTCCTGCCCTCCTGAAAGCCTCCTCGATCGACTTCAGTAAGGCAGTTTTAGTGCCGGGATAAAACATCCCGGCGACGGCTGGTCTCCTAACTGCCATCCTCACAACCAGGACGGGAACTTTCTGCCAGAAAAAATCGATTATGGTCTGCCGAATTGACTCCTCAGACGATCCCCATGATCCTAGTGGCAAACGCCTCGTATCCTTCTGGGAGCTCTCCGTCTGGCGGCAGGTCTCCCCTGGCTCGGAGGACTTCTCTAGCCAAGAGCCAGAATATGAAGGCTAGAGACCTCCTTCCCTTGTTGTTGGCCGGTATGGCTAGGTCTATGTTCTCTAACGTGTTGTCGGCGTCCACTAAGGCTACAACGGGTATCCCGACTTTGGCGCTCTCGTCGTGAATCTGCTTGTCGACTCGTGGGTCGGAGATCACGACAACATCGGGTTCGATGTAAGAAGGAGATTGCGGGTTCGTTAATAGGCCCGGCAAGATCCTCCCAGTTATGGCCTTGGCCCCGACGTACTCTGCGAACTTCCTGACGGGCTTAAATCCGTAGATTCTGGCGGAGACCACTAAGATCTTCTCGGGGTCCATTCTAGCCAGGAACTTTGCGGCAACTCTGATACGCTCGTCGGTCTTCCGAATGTCGATCATGCAGAGACCATCAGGCCGAACTCTGTAGATGAACTTGCTCATGTCCTTCGTTCTCACTTTAGTACCGACGTGGATGCCTGCTGAGAGGTACTTCTGCCTCGGCACGAGCAGATCTTTGTCCTCAACTGGAATTGTCATGAACTCATCTCGTGGATCTGGCATCCTTCTCATCTCCCTGATCTCTACTGGGTCGTATAAACCTTAGTCTGGGATCCACCTCACGGCGGGGCCATCCTGATCTTGGCCATAGATGCAAACTTCACTAGCTCGTCGCTCACGTCGATGTGTGAGAGGAACATCCTCCTGCAGCAGTACCTCTTTATCCCCATATCGTCCAGCACTTTACCGGGGGGCTCGCCCTGAGACACCCGTCTAATGTATTCCTCCCACTTATCACCGATCACAGCCCCGCACGTGAAGCACCTTATCGGGAACATCTCTCGCTCAGCCGGAGTGGCGGGTTATAAATGTGAGGCTCCTGACTTTGGCGGCATCATCTAATTATTTGGCCCCCCAAGAATGTGAGAAAAGAAGGGGGATGAGCGTTGGCTTTCGAGCTATGGATAGAGAAGTACAGGCCGAGAAGCCTCGACGACATCGTTGACCAAGAGGAGGTTGTTGAGGCTCTCAAGGGCTTTGTGAAGAGAGGGTCTATTCCACACCTGCTGTTCGCTGGTCCAGCCGGGACCGGGAAAACTACGACGGCCGTCGCTCTTGCTCACGAATTCTTCAAGGACGAGGGGTCCTTCCGGAGGAACTACCTTGAGCTGAACGCCTCAGACGAGAGGGGCATAGACACAATTAGAACGAAGGTGAAGGACTTCGCGAGAGTGATGCCCTTTGGGGACGCGCCGTTCAAGATAATTCACTTGGACGAGGCAGATAGCATGACTGCCGATGCTCAGCACGCTCTTAGGAGGGTCATGGAGATGTACTCTGAGAACGTTAGGTTCATACTCGCCTGCAACTACTCGTCTAAGATAATTGAACCGATCCAGTCGAGAACAGCAGTCTTCCGCTTCAATCCCATTCCAGACGAGGCAATCAAGGAAAGGTTAAGGTACATCGCCGATAACGAGGGCGTGAGCTACGAGGAGGAGGGACTGGACGCCATCGTCTACGTAGCAGAAGGGGACCTGAGGAGGGCTATCAACATTCTTCAGACGGCCTCCGCGTTCAGAAAGGTCGTGGACGCAAATCTGGTATACAGGGTGGCAGGGATAGCCAGTCCTCAGGAGGTCAGGGATATGATTCAGCTCGCCCTAAAGGGCGATTTCGTAAAGGCGAGGGCTACGCTAAGGGACCTCATGATCAGCTACGGAATGTCGGCAGAGGACATAGTTAGGCAGCTTCACAGAGAGATCATGGCGCTGCCCAACCTGAGCGATGCCGCGAAGGCCGAACTAGCCTACTACATTGGCGAGACGGACTTCCGCATCACGGAGGGCTCGCACGGGGACATACAGCTCTCCGCTCTGCTCGCAAAACTGGCCGTGGTGGGTGGCAGATCTTGAGTGAGAAGGTAGATTTCCTCCCTTGGACCGAGAAGTACAGACCCAAGAGGCTCAGCGATATCGTGGGGCAGAGCAAGGCGATTGAGGTAATCACGAAATGGATAGCCGACGTCAGAGCTGGGAAGAAGGTCAAGCCCCTGCTCCTCCACGGCCCGCCGGGAACGGGTAAGACCTCTACAGCCTATGCCATAGCCCGAGAATTGGATATGGACGTTTTAGAGATCAATGCTAGCGACCTTAGGAACAGAGAGAGGTTATCAAGGCTTCTAGAGAGCCTCGGGGCAGCATCCCTCCTGTCCGGCAAGCCCAGGCTGCTGCTATTCGATGAAATCGATGCGCTCCCTGGAGAAGCCAGGACCATTGCCTCTATCGTGAAAGAAGTCCTGAAGAAGTCTCCAGTCCCTATAATACTGACTGCAAACGATCCGTACGAGCAGGGAATGGCCGAATTTAGAGGGCTCGCAACTATGGTCCGGTTTAACAGACTCAGGTGGCAGAGCATCTACCGGATATTGAGGAAGATAGCCAGTGAGGAAGGACTCAAGATACCCGACGAAGTCTTAAGGTCCATCGCCAGGAATTCGAAGGGTGACCTCAGGGCTGCTATAAATGACTTTGAGGGACTTGCAAGAGGCTCTATCGAACTTGTGAGTCAGTTGGGTAAGCTATTCGGGAGTAGAGATGTAGAGAGGAACATATTTGAACTCATGAGGGCAGTATTCCTCGGGAAGGCCTGCAGGGCCACATCGTGGCTTGCCATGAATGTGGACGTAGATCCGGACATGCTAATCCGGTGGATAGAGGAAAACGTGCCAGCGGTGTATAAGAACCCCAAGACCCTCGCGCTAGCCTACGAGCACCTATCTAGAGCAGATCTCTTTTTGGGGAGGATCATCAAGACTCAGAACTGGAAGCTCCTTAGTTATGCCACCGAGCTGACAACCATGGGGGTCTGCTCCGCGAAGATCGTCACAGGAGAGCAGACGGGATACGCTAAACTAGGGTTTCCGGCCTGGGTCAAGCAAGCGTACACCACGGCAGCAGCCAGAAGAGCTGTTAGAGAGATTGCCAGGCGGCTGGCAGCCCACTACCACGTGTCTTCCAAGGTCGTAATTAGGGAGATCCTCCC
Source organism: Thermoproteota archaeon (assembly GCA_011042755.1). The sequence continues at coordinate 9,006 of DRBY01000014.1, forward strand.
CGTGATCAAGGTCTCCATAGGAGACAAGCCAGCGCTTCTATCTCGCTTTGCCTCGATGCACGGAATAGATCCTGAATCTCTGCACACTGCGCTGGAGTTCATTAAGCATGAAGACCTCAGGCGAACCTCTAGAGAATTAGGGGGCTAAATTGCGTGTAGACCTCTGGGGGGCCACTTCCCGACGGTCCTATCGAGCACGGCTTCTATCGTCTGAGCCAACTCATCGGCGGGCGCCCTCACTGATATCAATGTGGTTTGACCTCGCAGGCCCTTTCCTGACCTCCGAATCTCCAGCACTCCTCTAGACCCCATGTTCTTGACACGCCGCCATGTGGCCGTGTGTTTGTACGCTGGAACGCCGTAGCTCTCAGCAATCAGGCGGTATTCCTCCTCGAGTTCGCCCATCGTGAGCCATCCTCTCCCTCTCCTAGCCTGAACGCGTGCGGCCGCAAGGAGGAGTAGTCGATCGTGGAGATCTAGCTCATCCAAGATGGAGAGATCGAAGGCAGGGTGTTCTATAGAGTCGGCCAGCAATACGTGACGAACCTCTAACGCGTCGGCTCCCTCTCTCTCCGCTATATCTGCGGCAAAGCGGAGAAGCAATATTGCCTGCCTGGCATTGCCCTCTGCGTACTTAGAAGTCAGGCGAGCGATCTCTCGAAGAACTTCGCCGTCAAACGAGCCTGAACGCAGCGCCTCTTCAGCCCTTGCTCTAACTATGTCTACAAGCTGAGACTCAGTGTAGGGCTTGAATCTTAGCTTCCGCGTGAAGAAGCTGAGGGTGGACTCCTCCAGTAGAAACTGTGGAACGCTTTCTTCCCTGTATATAACAATGAGGCGAGTCAGTTGAGGCGAAAGGCTGATTTCATGAAGTCTTAGGAGTGAGTATACAACTTCTTCCGCTCTGTCGCCGAGATCTTGCACCTCATCTAGTACTATCGCTATCATGCCGTTCGACTCGATCACAAAGTTCTCTAGCAGAGCCAGCTGATCGTAGAGAGAGATTCCCCTATCTGGTAGTCCCTCGCCGAGCTGCTTGAGCAGATCGCTCATAACCCTGGATGCCGTCCTCGGAAAGCGCGAGCAGTTCACGTATGCATATCTTAACCCAGCAGATTTAGCCGCCTCCTTAAGAGCACGCCTCGACACAGCGGTCTTGCCGACTCCGGTCTTGCCGTAGATCAGGAGAGGGCCAGTCCCCCTTTCTAGTACCTCAGCTATCTCCCTAAGCTCTGTCTCTCGATGGGGGAGTCTCGCAGGTATGTAGCTGAGGTCTAGCTTGCTCCTATCCAGAATTATCTTGGGCAGCTGGGACCCTCGGGGAATCCGCTCACACACCATAATATTTTCGTGGGTAGTTCTAGGAGTAGAGCAGCATGGTGAAAGTTTTCACTTGCTGCGGCCTCTCCTCAGGAACGCCGCAGCTGCGAGCAGCAAGGCGGAGACTCCTAGCGATGCAGCCCAGATCATAGCAGGGCTGAGCTGTCCACTCGTTCCTGTAACATTAGCCAGTTGAGACTCTAGCTGATTCAGCAGATCAGGCTCAACTGCGCAGAAGGCTAGAACTCTCTCCCTTGCGTCGTAGAATGTAGTAAGCAGCTCATCGTATGCAGATGGGTCGACAGGCCTCGCTGAGGCGAGCCTTCCCTCTAGCTCGTTGAATCTAGAGATAATCTCGGGATCAGGCCGATCCAAAATGAAGTACATTGGCCCAAATCCCCGTAGAGCCGTCCCCCTACTCTCCAGCTCCGGGTTCGTAACAAACCAGTTCAGGACGATTCTCTGATTTGGGTAGGTCCCTACGACCTTGAACATGGTGGCTCGCGGGCCCCCGCTCTCGATGCAGTAGCCCTCAGGGAGTACTACCGTTAGATTCAGTTCGTACAAGGGGGTTATTATCGTCGAGTTTCCCATGCGAACAGCCAGAGGTTCAGTATAGAGCCTGTAGAGCCACGGGTGGTCCGGATCCATCTGATAAATCAGGGCCTTGATGGGCTCGCTGGGAGGTCTGCCTATCAAATCGAAGCTAATTGTTACCGTCGCAACCGGAGGTTCGGCTCCTGAAAAGTCTATTTTGACTGACGGCTCTCCGTCCAGAGTGAAGTCATAGTACCCAGTAATGAGCGTCCTGTTCACTAGAGACTGGAGCAGAATGGTCCTAACTGAATTCACGTACACTTCTTCCCCTAGCGATTCTATGGTCTGCTTCAAGGCTAAAGCTAGATCTCCATAGAGGCTCTGCTTTAGCGTGAAGGTTCCCCTGTCCTCGGAGTGAAATTCCAGAAGCGCCTCTGCTCGATAGTAGTACGGCCCAGACGGTTGAGTGTAAACTGAGGCGTATGAGAAGGCCGATACGAGCACCGTCAACACGAATAGAGCCAATATTGTCGAACGACTTCCTCCTAGCACTGTCTCCTGCATCTCGAGCCGTTTCCAAGACTTCAGATAATTAAAGGTATTGAAATGCGTCGAGCTGAGCTAAGCCGCTGCGTGGCGAGGATATATTAGGGGGAGATCGCTGTGCATCCTGAGTGGCCAGGTTGAGCACGCCGCGTGGAGCACAAGCTGGTTACCTTAGATGGCTGCTGGTGGGCAATCCCTTTGCCCATCTGTCCAGCGAGGGGCTAGACGAGGTTTCTTCCTACCACGTCCCGACCGAAGTTGACAGAAAGGTACTCGAGATTATCGAGAAGGCGCTCCACGAGGGCGTGCACGAGATCGTAGTACTAGTTGGAGAGTTCGGCAGCGGAAAGACGCAAAGATTGAGGTATGTGGCTGAGAGAATAGACTACGCTGATCGGATCTATGTGAAAATAGACTCTGACGACTGGGTAGACGTAGCTAAGTCCATACTAGGCGCAATTAGGTCGAGCCTATTAGATAAGCTGCTGATGAGGAAAGTGAATGATTCAATTCTTTCTGACCCATTGCTTGTAGCTGAACAGGTAGCGTCCGCTTTAAACGCAAGAGAGAGGGTTATCCTCATGCTAGATGAGATTGAGAACGTTTTGACTGGAACTAAGAAAGATGCTGTGGCCTTCGCCAAGTTTCTGAAGGCTCTTCACCAGCGTCTCGAAGGTGGGAAGGTAATACTGATTGCCTGCGTTCCTAAGGCAATTAGCGTGATAGGTAGAGTGTTAGAGAGTTTGGGGGCTCACATACTCAGAGTGGGTCCAATAACCCCGCGAGAAGCATCAGAGATTATAAGGAGGAGAATGAGCAAGTACCGCGTCGAAGGGGTTAAGTCTCCCAACCCGTATTATCCTCTAACGGAGAAAATTGTACTGAAAATTGCTGAGAAAGCGAGGTACAACCCTAGGGAGATGATCAGAATAGCGAGGACCGTTCTATCCCACGTCACTGTGGGCGAGGGAGGCCGGATCGCGATAGATGAGAGGAGGATGCTAAGCCTACTTGGAGGAGGAGAAGAGCGGAAAAAGGAGAGCCCACTACCTGATCAGCTCGTTGAACTCTACAGGTCGTCTGGCCCATTTACTTTGAGAGAGGCCGCGCAGGCTCTTGGGAAGGGAATTGTCGAGACCCTATCAATCATTAGGAGTCTAGAGCGAGCTGGCCTGATAAAGAGGGATAGCTCGGGGAGGTATGTCCTTACGGCCCATTAGGCGTTTCTTTCCTCTCTTGCGTGAGAATTGACTTCATAGCGGCGACGACATCTACCCAGAATGAAAGGAACTCCTCTTCAACGTCGGATAGATCTGTCAGATCGGTGCTCCACACTAGTAGCCGATTCTTAATCTCATCTAGGCCTTCTCCTCCCTCTCTAACGATAGAGACTAGCTTTTGGGCGAATGTAGATTTCCATCTCCCCTTTAGAGCTTCAATTATCCCTTTAACGGCCTGAAGTTCCCCGGGCTTGAGTAATGATTTCTCTTCCATCTCTTTTACGATCTGCAGCAATGCGTCTATCTCCTGAGACTGACCTGCTTCTTCAGACGCGGCAATAATTGCCCTCGCCACGGCTTCGATCAAATCGATGCGGTCCATCTGGCCTGAATCGCCTTAACCCATATTTAATACCACCTGGGCTTTAAGATACTCTACTGGCGGGGGGATGAGCTAAAGAAGCCGCGGAGCGCCAGAGGACGAGGATCTTGAGTCGTGACCCTCGCCTCATGCAACGTTTATTATACGTCCCCCCTCCCTACAAGGCGACTGGGCCGGTGGTCTAGCGGCTATGACGCCGCCCTCACACGGCGGAGGTCGTGGGTTCGAGTCCCACCCGGCCCACCAATTTTCCTTCAGAGGAGTTCCACATTCAGCAGATCTCCGTCCTTAATTCCAAGCGTCTCTCTTAAGTTGACAGGTGATATAAGCTCAAGAACATCGTCCCCATAGTGTCTCCTCTCAGCGAATAAGGCGTGAGTCGGGTAATCGCACCCGACGATCCTCACTGGGTATATCCGCACTGAGCCAAAGGTTCTGCCGCCCTCGCTGAATGCTTGTATTAC